>DASQAE010000430.1:0-3890 GCA_035635915.1 Burkholderiaceae bacterium
AATTGCAGCGCTCGATCTGATCTCGCGCGCCGATGCAACCATCGCATGCGTGTCGAGCGATCTGCCGAGCGCATTCGTCGCGCAGGAAGTAAACGCCTCGATCAAGGCCGGCAAACCCACGCTGGTTGTCACACGTGAAAAACTTGGCTCGATCCTGGGGATCGATGCGGCGGTGCCGATCAGGCAACTGGATGCAAGCGATTCCGGTGCAATCGCCGCCGCCCTGAAAACATTGAAGCTTTAGCAAGCTCCGGGCATTTCACCAGGGGACCAGTGATGCCGCAGCGACCGCCCTTGTGTTTTGTCCTCATGCCGTTCGGCAAGAAGCCCGGCGCCGGCGGCGCCATGATCGACTTCGATGCGGTGTACGAGGTGCTGATCAAACCCGCAGTCGAGGCGGCGCGCCTGATTCCAATCCGCGCGGATGAAGAGCAAGCCGGTGGCCTCATCCACAAGCCGATGTTCGAGCGCCTGATCCTGTGCGAATACGCGGTCGCCGATCTGACGACAGCCAATGCGAACGTGTTTTACGAGCTCGGCGTGCGCCATGCCGTGAAGCCGGCGACGACCATCATGCTGTTTGCCGCCGACGGAACGCGGCTGCCGTTTGATGTCGCGCCTCTGCGTTCGCTCCCCTATCAGCTTGGCACCGACGGCAGGCCGTCCGCGCCCGATGTCGATCGCGCCAACCTTGCGAAGCTGCTCGACCAGGCCAAGGCAGATGCAATCGACAGTCCGGTCTACCAGCTTGTCGAAGGTTTTCCGGACATCCAGCACATCAAGACCGATGTCTTTCGCGAGCGGGTCGAATACGCCGCCACCATCAAGCAGGACCTGGCGACGGCGCGCAAGAAGAAGGAGGGCGCGGTCGATGCCATCCGCGCGATCGAGCAGAAGGTCGGGGCGTTCGATCGTGTCGAAGCCGGGGTGCTGGTCGATCTTCTGCTTTCGTATCGCGACGTGAGTGCCTGGGCCGACATGATTCGCGTGGCGCGCGCGTTTCCCGAGCCGCTGCGCCGCACGCCGCTGGTCCAGGAACAACTCGCGTTTGCACTGAATCGAAGTGGGCAGGGTGAGGAAGCCGAACGCGTGCTGGTCGACCTTCTTGCCGCGCGCGGTCCGAGCAGCGAAACCTACGGTCTGCTGGGCCGCGTCTACAAGGACCGTTGGGACGCCGCGCTCAAGCGCGGCGACAAGGTACTGGCGCGCGGACTTCTCGATAAGGCCATCGACAACTATTTGAAGGGCTTCGAGACCGACGCGCGTGATGCATTTCCCGGCATCAATGCAGCAACGCTCATGACCCTGCGCAGTCCACCCGATGCGCGGGTAGAACGCATCCTGCCGGTCGTGCGTTACGCGGTCGAACGCAGGATCGCGTCCGGCAAGCCGGACTACTGGGACCACGCCACCATGCTCGAACTCGCGGTGCTCGCGAAGAACGAGAACGACGCCATGGAAGCTCTTGCCGCCGCATTGCCGATGATTCGTGCCCCCTGGGAAGCCGAGACCACTGCGCGCAACTTGCGTCTGATTCGCGAAGCGCGCGAGGCACGCAATGAAAACGTGCCTTGGGCGAAGGACCTCGAGGACGAGTTGACGCAACGATGATCATCGATGCGCACTTCATTGCGGGCACACGGCTTGCCGAGCAGGTTGCGCGGTCGCGCAAACCCGCGCTTCAACCGCAAGCATCGAAGGACAGCCGCCATGCCAACGCAACCGAATCAAGGTAATCAGGACCAACGCCAGTCGCAAGAGCAGGGAGGCTCGGGCGGGCGCCAGGACCAGTCGCAACGACGCAATGATGACGATCGAGACTCCGTTGAAAAACAGTCGCCGCCGAAAGGTCGCGGACGTTTGCCAGAGGACGAGCAGGACCGAGATTCCGAGGGCACCAAGACGCAACGAAAAGAGAAGGACAAACCTGGTACGGAGCGGGACCCAGCAGGGATAAGTCCGCAAGACGACTTGGCGTAGCGCGAGCCGCCTACACAAACCTGCTGACCCGACATCGAGCTGTTACAGCGCGTCGATCCAGCTTCCTTCCTGAGGCGGGCGCGGAACTCTACGCGCGGGTGGCATCGCCGGAGGCGGTGGTACCGGCGCCATCCGTGCCGCCTTCGGCAAGCGAGGCATCCGGGTCGTGTTGCGCAGGATGTATGCACTGTCAACCAGTTCGCCCAGGTAGTGACCATCTGGGGCCCAGACGGAGTTGTCCTTCTCCAACCATCCGAGATAGTGACAGCGGTAGTCGAACAGCACGCCCGCGTACACGAAGCCGAGCGGCTCCCCATTCCAACGATAGATGTGCTGAATCATCGCGAACGAGTTCGCCAATGCATGCGACTCGCAAGCCTATGGCCATCGGGTGATCTCACCTACCTGCGACTTGGACAAAAGTGCCATGTGTATTGACTTAATACGCCACCGAGTGAAAACCCCGAGCGAAATTCGGCGCTATGGGTCTACCGAAACTCGGCGACCATCGCGCGCGCCGAGATCGTGGCGGGATGTTCCGGACCCAGCGTGTTGAGAAGATTTTCTTCGGCGCCGCGGAACGCCTCCAGCGCACGATCGGCGTGACCGGCATCACGTTCGATCCGCCCGAGCGTCAGCGAAGCCAGACCGGTGTAACTGGAAAACGTCTCGCCGCCTTGCAAGGTGCGTGCAAGTTCAAGCGCTTGTTGCGCGTCGGCGAGTGCGCGCAATCGGTCGCCTTGCCGCAAGGCGACTTCGGCACGTTGCCGATACGCGCTGGCGACGACAACATGCGACACACCCTGGGCGCGTAACAATTCGATGACGGCAGTGAAGTGCGCGCCGGCAGCCTCCAGCGCCCCGTTGGCCGCGTCGAGTTGCGCCCGCACCACACGCGCACGAACGTTGACCGGATGCGTCTCAGGCACTCCCTGGCGCGTCAGTTCCGTCGCTCGGGCCAGAGTCTCCCTTGCCAGCTCACTGCGGCCCATTTGCACGAGAACGCTGGCCTGTCCGACGAGTCCATAAGCCTTGCCCACCAGTTCGCCGCTGCGTTCGGCCCCGCTTGTGGCCAACGCATATTCCGCCAAGGCGGCCTCGTAGCGCCCAACCTGCTCCAGACCAAAGGCGTGATTGGCCAACGTGGGCGCCCCCGCGATCTGGTCGGCGTTCATCACCTGCTCGATGCGGATCAGTTCCTCGAACAGCGCCAGGCCCTGCTTGAAGTTACCGGTGCCATAGCTCACGTTGGCCCAGTTGTGCATCATGCGGCGCGCCGCATGACTCTGTCCTCGTCCCAGCTCGCGAATGCGCTGCAGAGCGGTCGTGTAGTGCTGCGCGGCCTCGGCATTCCTCCCTGCCAGGTGCAGGGCAAAGCCGATGTCGCCGAGGAGTCCGGCTTCGAGTTCCGGCAACTGAAGCGACGAGGCGCGCACGCGTTGCAGCGCCAGGGTGGCGTAACGCAGCGCATCCTGCGGCTGCGCCGAGTTCATCGCGATATTGCTGCGTACCTTCAGACACTGTGCGGCGCTCTCGTCGTCGATACCTTTGGCGTTGCTCCACTCGTCCAGCAGCCGCGCCGCCTCTTCCCTGCGGTTGAGCAGGTACAGGTTGGAGGCATGCGCACATGCAAGCCGTGCCTTGAGCGACCAGTCAGGATCGGCGTCCATCAGGGTACGTGCGCGTTGCAGGAGATCGGCAGCCCGCTGTGCATACTCGAGTTCGCCGTAGTACGACGCAAGCACGAGCAGCATCTCGGCGCGATCGGCCGCCGGCAGTTGAGTCTCGCGCGTCACCATGCTCTCGCCACGCTCGAGCATCTCTTGAATCGCGGCGGCCTCGCCCGGAGGCGGCGACTCGGTGAACATCCTGCCGACAAATTCCGCGATGACCTTGTTTCTTCCGAGCAG
>DASQAE010000431.1:0-1701 GCA_035635915.1 Burkholderiaceae bacterium
TCGCGCCGCCGCTCCCGTTTCGGGGAAGCTTGATGGATTTTGTGCTCGACTACATTTCCGTCAGCACGTTCTGGACCATCCTGTCCATCTTTCATGCGTTGCTGGCGGTCGCGCTGCTCGGTGCGCTCACGCATCAGGCAGCCGCCGTGCTCGCGCCGCCGCGCGCCGGCGCCACCGGCGGCTTCGTCACGCACTTTCGCTCGGTGTCGGGACCAAGGTATGCCGCCGCCGTCTGCGTGTTGTGGGTTCTCGTTTTCATCTTCGGCGGCTGGATTTACACCAGGTACCGTTTCCACGTACGCGTCCTGATCGAACAGGAAGCTCTGTTCAAAACCTTGGGCGCGTTCGAGGTGAAGGAGCACGTTGCCACGATCGGCCTCGGGCTGCTGCCGGCCTACTGGCATTTCTGGAAGAACGCGCGCGACGCAGCGTATGACAGCGCGCGCAAATGGCTGACCGTCGTGCTGGCTGCGATCTGCTGGTACGCGTTTCTGGCGGGACACATCGTCAACAACGTTCGCGGCTTCGGATTATGAACGGCACTGCAAAGACAACGCCATCGCGCTTCGGCACCTTCGCGCTGGTGTTTGGCATTTGCTTCGGCATTCTCTACGTGATCTCCGATATGGCTTCATTGCCGATGTTCACCTATCACCCCGGACCCGACCGCATCGATCCAGGTTTCGCGCCGCCGCGCCGCGATGAAGGGCCGGCGATGTACTGGTATGGCTGGATCGCCACTTCTGCGCTCGGCGCGTCCATCCTCGGCCTGCTTGCCGCCGCGCTGCCAGAAAAAATCCGCGGTAAGATCCCGTTGGCGCTGGCCTGGATCACGCCGGTCGCCCTGCTGCCAGTGCTGATTTATTCGTTGAAGTTCTACTGGCGGTGGGAATAGCCACGCGGCTTCAAGGCGGCGCCAGATTCCGCTAACATTATTATTCATGCGTTCGGCGATCGAGAGGCCAATATGCTGATTCGTGCAATTGCGCCGGCCATCGCGCTGGTCATCGGAATGGCTGCGACGACACAGGCCTGCGCCGGCGGCGATGACTACGACGCGGCCAACGACGTCAAAGGTGCGGGACCCGCTTACTTTGGCTTCGTGCGCGACGCGCGCGGCTCGCCGGTGGTCGATGCGCAGGTGGTGCTGCAGCCGAAAAAAGGCAAACCTACGTCGCTGAAGTCGAATATGCTCGGCCTCTACCGCGGCCACATCAGCAAGGATGTTCTGCCGGACGACGTGCAGATCTCCTGCGTGAAGACGGGCTACAAGCAGATCAAGGTCAATCGCCGCACGCCACCCGGCAACACGGCCATGTTCATCGAGACTGAATGCACGATGCAGCGCCAGTAAGGCGCGGTCCTGCATCGCGCGCCCGTGTTGCCGTAGTTTTTCTCATCGCGCTGGCCGCAGCGGGCGTTGCGCGCGCGCAACCCGACACCATCCTCGTCAACGGCAAGCTGGTTGTCTATGACGGCGCGCCTGCGCAGGCGTTGGCGGTGCGCGACGGAAAAATCGCAGCGATCGGCGATTCGTCGAGCATCCGCGCGCTGGCGGGCCCCTCGACGCGCGTCATCGATCTCGGTGGCCGCACGGTCATCCCCGGCCTGATCGATTCGCACATCCACGCCATCCGCGCTGGCCTTAGCTACACCACCGAGGTGCACTGGTCCGGCGTTCGCACTCTGAAAGAGGCGCTC
>DASQAE010000432.1:0-4281 GCA_035635915.1 Burkholderiaceae bacterium
GTGCGATTCGCCAGCGCCGCATGTTGGGTGGCGCGATGCGGCAGGTCGGCATCATGGCCGCCGCCGGCCTGTATGCACTCGACCATCACATGGAGCGGCTTGCCGACGATCATGCGAATGCGCGTCTGATCGGCGAACGCCTGGTGCAAAGCCGTTACGTGCTGTTGGATCTTGCGACCGTGCAGACGAACATCATCGTCTTCGGTCTTTCCCCTCATGCTCCGGATGCAGCAACCGTGGTCGCCCGGGCGCGCGAGCGCGGCGTGCTGGTGTTCGTATTCAGCGCGCGGACCATCCGGGCAGTGACACACCTCGACGTAACGCGCGAGCAATGCACGGCGGCCGCTCGGATCCTGGTCGAGGTGATCGAAGGTACCGCCTGATCCTGCACGGAAGCTGACACCATCGCGTAGGCGCGCCGTCCACTGCGCATCAGCAACGTCCCTCTTTCGAAGAGCCTGGAATATTTCCTCAGCGCGCAGCATTGGTTCGATGCGTTCGAAGGCACGCCCGCGGATCATCACGCTGGCGTCGTGCATGCGCTGCGGGTGTTGCGAAGTTGATCGACCTGCTGCGCGCGAAGTCGACGACCCGCGGGCACGCGAGAACTTCATCGCCGCAAGCCGCAGTGGCTGAGCCCTGAGCGGGCTAAACCGCCACCACGAACCGCGGATCGAACTGCTGGTTCTCGCTCACGCCTTGCTTCGAATATCCACGCGGATTGCACACCACGCGTGTGCCACGCACCGTGTAGTCGAAGCTGTTGTGCGTGTGCCCGTGGATCCAGAGGTTGACGCGGTCGCTTCCCATCAGATCCTCCGCGTCGGAGATAAAACATGGATTGAGCAGCGACCCTGCGAAGCGGGCGTGGATGCTCTTGGGCGAGGGCGCGAAGTGCGTCACGACCACCGTTGGGCCTTCGAACGGTTCGTCCAGCCTCGCGTTCAGCCATGCATAAGCATCACCGAAGAGAGCCGCGCAATCTGCCACCGTAAGCAACCGGTCGGTGTTGGCTCCCAGTGAGATTTTCTTGAAATCCCACACGACCGCTTCCGCTTCCGCTATCGCTTGCTCGCGCAAGGTCCCCTCGCCGTATAGCAGGAAGTCACTCCACAGGGTCGTGCCGAGGAAACGCACGCCGCCAATGGTCAGCGCGTCCTGCTCGAGAAAATGAACGTTGCTACCGGCGCAGCTGGTGCGCAACTCGTCGATGGTGCGGGCCAGCTCGCCACCGTAGAACTCGTGGTTTCCGGCGACGTAGATCGCCGGCTTTTCCAATCGCTGTGCCCACGCGCAGGCTGCCGCTGGGCGCGCGATGTCGCCGGCCAGGACGTACAGGTCCGCATCGGTCTGCTCAGGTTCCATGCCGGAGACACTGAGATGAAGGTCCGAAAGGATCTGCAGTTTCATCGTCGGCTTCAGGTTACTAGGCTGACACAAAGAACTAATCCAGCGCTGCGCGCAGGCGCCCGTCGGCACTGGGAACACCACCGCGTCGTCCCAGCGTCAATTCACCATACCGCTGCGCGAAGACCGCCGGCAATTCGCGCGCCGATTCGGGCGCCAACCACAGGCGCAGCAAATGCCGCCGCCGCGCCGGCTCAGGCCAATCGACAAACGCCGTTCGATCGTGCAGCAACGCGTGGTTGTGCACGAACTGCATATCGCCGCGCCGCAATTCCATCGTGAAGTGCAACGCTGGATCGTTGGTCAAGGCGTCCAGCAGGTCCAGCGCTTCGACCTGTCGTGCGCTTAGCCGCGGCGCATCCGCGAAGCGCTGCGCTGAATCGATGTACTGGCGTTGGTAGATGGCGGAGAGTTGGCCGCCGTGCCCACTCCCTCCCCCGCTCGCGGGGGAGGGGATGTGCCAGTTGAAAACTGGGATCTCGAAGTACGGCTTGGCGCCGGCGGGCACTTCGCCGCGGCGGTCGGTGGCCAGGGGCTCGAACAGGCACGCTGCCAGCTCCGGCCGGCGTGCGCGCATCTCGTTGTACAACGTTGCGGAGGAAACCAGCGCCGAGGCACCGCCCGAACGCGCCGTCTGCAGGCAAAGCAAGCCGACAAGATCGGCGGAGTCGGTGTGAAAAGTTTGCCGCTCGTGCGTCTGGTAGATGCGCACGTTGGGATCATCGGACGACAAGCCCATGTCGCGCACGTGTCCCAGTACGTGGCCGTGCGCGTTTTGCGAGATCGCGTTGCCGAGATGTGCGCCGAGCCCGTAGAAGGCGACGGCGCTGCGGCGCCGGCCCCATTGCTCCACGGGCAGCCCGCGCCAGAGAACGAAGCCGCGCCCGTTCAGCAACTCGTCGAGCGTGGCAGCAAGGCGGTCGGCCAGGGTGCGAAGCAGGAATTTCTCTTTCGTCAGCGCAGCGAGGTCGAAGCGTTCGTCCATCCATGGTTCGCTCGCAAAGGCGAGTTCGTCCAATTCGGCGGACGACAAGGTCTCGATCCAATCGGAACGGACGGCCATTGCGGGGCCGTACCAGGCGCTCGCATCCTCGATGCGCGTGGGCAGACCTGCAGGGAAGGACAACACTGCAGAGTCGGGCATCGCTCCACTCACGGCACAAAAACCAATCTTGACGTCATGGACGGGTCGGTAGCGGCTGGCTCCTCAGCCGAACGATATCCGCGATAACAACTGAATGAACACGGCATCCTTCGAGTAGTCTCCGTCCCTGCTGTTCGAGAAGACCGTTGCGCGGCTCGGCCATGTCGCGCGGATCTCGAGCGGTGGATGTGCGGTAGCAGCGATTGAGGAGGATTTGGGCATGCCGGGGTTGTCGCAGTGGCCGCTGTGGTTTGCCAGAGTTTCGGCCGGCTTGGTCCTGGTTACGGGCCTCACGGTACTGCTCGGCTGGGCGCTCGATGTTGCTGCGCTGAAGAGTGTCGTCATGGGCGGCGTAGCGATGCGGGCCAACGCCGCGTTCTGCTTCGTACTGTTGGGTGTCGCGTTGCTGCTTCGCACTGCCGACAAGGCTGGCCCGCGGCTCTCGCCGGCCGGACGCAGAGCGGAGTTGGCTGGTCTTGCGGCTTCGATCTGTGCCGGGCTCGCTGCCGCGGTCGGCCTGCTCACGCTGTGTGAGTACGCATTCGGTTGGGACCTGGGCATCGACCAGCTTCTTTTCAAGCAGCCGCTGGACTCGATGACCGTCGCTGCCGCGGGGCGCATGGCACCTGCCGCGGCGTTCAATTTCTTCATCCTGGGATGCGCGCTGCTTCAGGCGCCGAAGCGCCTCTCCCTTGGCCTGTTTCAGGCGTTGGCGATATCGGGTGCGCTGATCGGCTGGTTGGGGTTCAGCCACTATCTTTACGGCGGAGAGCCGTTGCTTCCGTTCGCGCAACTGGCCGTCCACGCGGGTATCGCATTCGGCGTCCTGAGCGCAGGCGTCCTGTGCCTGCGAACCGATGGCGGGCTGATGGCCTTGCTGGTCAGCGAGAGCGCTGGCGGAACCATCGCGCGGCGTTTCGTGCCTGCCGCACTTTTTTCCCCCGTCGTGTTCGCGTGGCTGCGCGCTGAGGGACAGCGCCTGGGGTGGTTCGGGGCCGACGCCGGGCTGTCGTTATTCGCGCTTGCGAACGTATTGCTGTTTGGCGGCCTGGGGTGGGCCAGCGCGGCGTTGCTGGATCGGATCGACCGGGAGCGCTCCGGCGCCCAGCGGGCAAGGCGTGAGAGCCAACAACTGCTGCAGGCACTCGCCGACAACTTGACCGCCATCATCTGGGTCAAGGATCTTGAAGGTCGTTACCTGCTCATCAATGGAGCCTACGAAAAACTGTTGGACCTGGGCCGGGAAAACATCATCGGCAAGAGCGACTACGACCTCTTTCCCAAGGAGCAGGCGGATAACTTCCGCGCGGTCGACAACAGGGCCGTGGCTGCAGGGGCTCCGCTACAGGCGGAGGAGACAGTGTTCTTCGGTGAAGGCGCGATTACCTTCCTCTCGCTGAAATGCGCGCTGCTCGATGTAACAGGCAAGCCATACGCCCTGTGCGGCATCTCCACCGACATCACCGATCGCAAGCGCAGCGAAGAAGCGCTTGTAGCCGAGCGCACGTTGCTGCGCACGCTCATCGACGCTCTGCCGGATATCGTCTTCACCAAGGACACCGCGGGCCGCTTTACGATGTGCAACGCCGCTGAGCTCAGCCATTTGGGCTTTCAACACGAAGAGCAGCTTGTCGGCCGATCCGTATTCGACCTTTACCCGCGCGCGTTGGCGGACGCCTTCCACGCGGACGACCTGCAAGTGCTCTCCGGGCAGCCCCTGTTCGGGCGCG
>DASQAE010000433.1:0-10484 GCA_035635915.1 Burkholderiaceae bacterium
CAGGAGAACGATGGCCGCATCTACACCGTCACGGATCTCACCGAGACGATCGCCGTGCTCGACGGCAATCATCCGCTGGCCGGGTGCGCATTGCGCTTCGCCATCAGGGTGCTTGCGGTCGAGGAGGCGGGCGAAGACGAACTGGCGCAGGCCGACTCGCCGATCACACCGGACTTCCTGCGTCCGGCGCGTCACGACGTGCACGGCGGTGGCCGGCGCGACCATTAACTTTCCCGCGTTTAGCCCTTGCGTGCGGTTGCCTTCAGTTCGTAAAGCAGCTGCAATGCCTCGCGCGGGGAGAGGGCATCCAGGTCAAGGTGATGCAGGCGCTCGCGCAAAGGATCGGAGTCGTTGACCGGCGCCGGTGGTGCGGCGACCGGCGCGTTGAACAGATCCAGCTGCGGTCGTGTTCCGGCGGCGCGTTCTTCGAGTTGCGCCAGCAACCCGCGCGCACGCCGCACGACGGCTCCGGGAACGCCCGCAAGCTGCGCCACCGCAAGCCCATAACTCTGATTGGTCGGGCCGTCGCGCACCTCGTGCAGGAACACGACCTTGCCACGCACCTCTGCCGCCGCAACGTGCACGTTCGCGACGTCCGCTGCGGTTTCGGCGAGTTGCGTCAGCTCGAAATAGTGAGTCGCGAACAACGTCAGGCTGCGGTTGCGCTCGACCAGCTCGCGCGCGATGCTGGCGGCAAGCGCCAAACCGTCGAACGTCGAGGTTCCGCGCCCGATTTCGTCCATCAGCACCAGGCTCTGCTCGCTGGCCTGGTTGAGAATGGTCGCCGCCTCGGTCATCTCCACCATGAACGTCGAGGCACCGCGCGCGAGATCGTCCGCAGCGCCGATGCGGGTGAGGATGCGGTCGAGCGGACCGAGTCGCGCCTGCGTCGCCGGCACGAATGAACCGCAGTAGGCAAGCAGCGCGATCAGCGCAATCGAGCGCATGTACGTTGACTTGCCGCCCATGTTGGGGCCCGTGATCACCAGCAGCCGCCGCCCCGGCCCGAGGCGGCAGTCATTCGGCACGAAGGTTTCGAGCTGGCGTTCGACCACCGGATGACGTGCGGCCGTGAGTTCGATGCCCGGTGCGTCGTCCAGTTGTGGCCGCGCCCAGTGCGCCGTCTGGGCCTGCGCTGCAAAGGTGGCAAGCACATCCAGCGTTGCGACTGCGTCCGCCGCGCGCGTCAATGCGGGCAGATGTGCGAGCAGCTTCACCAGCAGTTCGTCGTAAAGCCGCTTTTCCCGCGTGCGTGCGCGCTCCTGTGCGGACAACGCCTTGTCTTCGAACGCTTTCAGCTCCGGGGTGATGTAACGCTCAGCGTTCTTCAACGTCTGACGGCGCCGATAGTCATCCGGCACGCGTGCGGTTTGCCCGTGGCTTACCTCGATGTAGAAACCGTGGACGCGGTTGTATTCGACGCGCAGGTTGGCGATGCCGGTGCGCCGGCGCTCGCGCGTTTCCAGGTCGAGCAGGAACTGGCCCGAGTGATCGCGCAGCGCGCGCAGTTCGTCCAGTTCCGCATCTACACCTTGCGCGAACACGTCGCCGTCGCGCGGATTCAATGCGGGCTCCGCGAGCAGCGAGCGTGCAAGCAGTGCCTGCAGCCCGTCCGGAACGGCGCAGGTCGCGGTCAGCTCTTGCAACAGCGGCGACGCCGGCCAGGAGAGCGGTGCCAGCGTTGCAACGCGCGGAAGCGCGTCGCGCAGCGCCGCCAGCTCGCGTGGTCGTGCGCTTGCGAGCGCGATCCGTCCGGCGATGCGATCGAGATCAGGCAGGTTGTGCAGCGACGCGATGACGGCCGATCGACCCAACTCGTCGAGCAACGTTGCAACGGCCACGTGGCGCGCACGCGCTGCCGCTGCATCGCGCAGTGGATGGTGCAACCAGTGGCGCAGCCGCCGGCTGCCCATGCTGGTTGCGCAACGATCGAGCAGGCCGAACAGCGTCGGCGCAGCGCGTTCTTCGCCCCGCAACGGCGCGGTGATCTCGAGATTGCGGCGCGTTGCCGGATCGAGCACGACGAAATCGGACTCGTCTTCCAGGCGCAGCCCGGTGACGTGCGCGAGTTCGCCGTTTTGCGTCTCGCGCGCGTAACCCAGCAACGCGCCGCAAGCGGCGAGAACCAGCGGCTTGTCCTCGACGTCGAACGCTGCAAGCGACGCCACGCCGAGCTGCTGCTTCAGCGCCGCAGCACCCCGTGCCGCGTCGAAGTGCCAGTCGGGCAGCGCCGTCAATGTTGTGTCGGCGGCAGTCGTGGCGCGTTCGGTATCTGCTACCAACAATTCGGAGGCGGCGATACGCGCCAACTCCGATCCAAGCCGCTCCAGTGAAATCTGCGTCGCGCGCAGGTCGCCGCTCGCGAGCACGAGCCACGCCAGGCCGGCCAATTGCGCCTTGCGATCGATGGCGAGCGCAGCAAGCGCCGTATCGGCCTTGTCGCTGAGCAGCGCGGATTCGGTGATCGTGCCCGGCGTGACGACACGCACCACCTTGCGCTCGACCGGCCCCTTGCTGGTTGCGGGATCGCCGATCTGCTCGCAAATCGCCACCGACTCGCCGAGTTTGACCAGCCGCGCCAGGTATTGCTCGACCGAAACCACGGGCACGCCCGCCATCGGGATCGGCGTGCCATTGGACACGCCGCGCCGTGTCAGCGTGATGTTCAACAGGCGCGCGCCGCGGTGAGCGTCCTCGAAAAAGAGCTCGTAAAAATCGCCCATCCGATAGAACAGCAGCTGCGGGTACTGCGCCTTGATGCGCAGGTACTGCTGCATCATCGGCGTGTGATTGGCGAATTCCTGATCCGCCAGGTTGCTGTCGCGCTTGATTTTCTGCTCTCTCAAACTACTGATTCCTCCGTGCTCGCTCCGATCACCGATCGAAGCGGCGCGCAGCGGTGCGGCAACCGCGCCGGCGCCTGACCAAGGCTACAACTGCCGGGAGTTGCGACCATGGCCAACGCCAATCTTAGTCGGGGCACCAGCGCCTCCTTCTCTCCGTCCGTCCACTCGTGAATACGTGACGCAGTCCCTTTGTCAAACCGAGGGCTGGCTGGTCGGAAGTCGGACCGCGCGCGACGGTCAACTACCAGGTGGCGCGCAAGCGCAAACGCGGGTGCAAAACCGACAGGTCGATTCGAATTGGACCGGATTAGGTAGCTGTTTCGGAGCGCTGCACATCTTGCCGTGCATCACCGGGTTTGCTATCACTTTTGCTTTCAGCCTTCCCAAGGGTCAACCATGAGAGCTCGCGAAGTCGCCCCGATCCTCGCACTGTTGCTCGCGTTCTGCGTGTTCTTGTGGGCGCTGGTCATAGACCGACCGGCGAACTTCATGGCGACCTACTGGGTCTTCGGCGTCATGGCTGCTGCGCTACTTGTCCTGGGCTGGTTCGCGATGCGAGCGATCAAACCGGCCAACGATCACCGCGCGGTACGAGTGCTGCTCGTTGCGCTCATCTCGTTTGTCGGTGCGTTCTCCCTTCTTGTCGCAGTCTCCTCGCTGCTCGCGCCGGTTGACGTAGGGTTCCGCGGGTTGGGTCGATTCATCATGGACCCCCGCGGGTGGTACGTTCTCGTCCTGCCGGCGGTTGCGATTGCCCTGGCGCCGTTGGTTGCCGGCCGCGTGCTTGGCCGAAGGGCGTCTAGCGGCGGTTAGAGTCCATCGGGCGCAGCGCAAACAGCGCAGCGGCGCCCACCACGATTGCGCATTGTCGGCTCGACGCCTGCCGTCGAGTTCGAGGCCGCTCGAAACCTGTCAGCACTGGGGACCGGGTCTACCCTCCGGACCGGTCGATGCAGCACCGCCTGGTCGTGGTCATACACGCGGCAACTCCGCGCACGACATCTTGTCAACAGCCTAGGTGCAATGTAGTTGCTTCGTGCCGCCGAACAGTCCTCTTGATCGTGACGGAGGTGAACGTGAACGGCTATCAAATCAGCTTTTTTACCGTGCAGGACCATCGCCACAACGGCAAACCCGTCGGCGACTGGCTGGTTCACGTCGCAAAGGAGATGGGACTGAGGGGTGCGACGCTGATCGCCGGATCCGAGGGGTTCGGCCACCATCGCCGCATGCACTCGGTGCATTTCATCGAACTTACCGAGCAGCCGCAGGAGGTCGTGATGATCGTCACTGGCGAAGAATCGGACCGATTGCTGGAGCGACTGAATCGCGAAGGGGTTCGACTTTTTTACGCCAAGACCCCGGTCGAGTTCGGAACGACCGGCGCGTCGCTGCCCTAATGCCAGGGCGAGACACCGACTGAACCGGTCAGGTCGCGGAGTATCCTGCCTCGGCCTAGGCGCAAAACGCCGCGAAGAGGACCGAGTGCCCGCAGCACCGACGCAGCCATCCATGCGGTCCGATCGGTCCGGTCCGATCGCCGGTGTCGTGCTCGCAGCGGGCTCCTCGTCGCGCATGGGTCGCAACAAGCTGCTGTTCGACCTCGGCGGCCGCAGTGTCGTACACGCCGCGGTAGAAGTCGCGCTCGGCGCGCGGCTTGATCCCGTGGTCTTGGTGCTCGGGCATGAAGCCGAAGCCGTGCGCGCGTCGGTCGATGGGCTGGCTTGCCGCTTCGTGCTCAACCCGAACCATGCCTCAGGCATGAACAGCTCCGTGTGCACGGGGATCGAGTCGCTGCCCTCGGGCGTGTCGGCGGCCGTCGTGTTGCTCGCCGACATGCCGTTCGTGACAGCGAACATGATCGCGCAGGTGGTGGCACGCTATCGGGCCGGTAACGCGCGCTTACTCGTCTGCGAGTACGACGGTGTCCAAGCGCCGCCCACGCTGTTCGATCGATCGCTTTTTGCCGCACTCGCCGGGCCCGAAGGCGGCGGCTGTGCCAAACGCATGCGACGTCGGTTTGACGCGGAAGCTGAAGTGATGGCCTGGCCTGCTGCCGCTCTGGCCGATCTCGACGTCCCTGCGGACTACGCACGGATCAGGGCGCAACTCGTTACGAATTGACGATGAAGTTCGAGCTGCTCGAAATCGCCTCCCGCCTCGCCGCGCACGACGAGGCGTTTGCCATCTGCACCGTGGTGCGCCGTGAACCGCCAAGCTCGGCGCGGGTGGGCGACACCGCCCTGGTAACCAGCCACGGCGACGTGTTCGGTTGGGCCGGTGGCGGGTGTACGCGCTCGACCCTGCTGCGCGAATCACTGCGTGCCATTGCCGACGGCGAACCACGCCTGCTCAGCTTGTCGCCGGATCCGGAGCAGGTGCAGCGATCCGGCGTGGTGGCGCTGCCGATGACTTGCAGGAGCGGAGGTACCGTGGAGCTGTACGTCGAACCGGTTTTGCCCACATTGCGCGTGGTCGTCGTCGGCAGCACGCCTGTCGCGCGCGCGGCGGTGCGCATCGCCGTTGCAATGGGGTATCGCGCCGACGTGGTCGATCGCCAGGCGCGTGCCGGCGATTTCTCCGAGACCGTGCGCGTCCTGCCGCGGCTTGGACCGGAGACCATCGAGCGTGGTGCGCACGTCCTGGTCGCGACGATGGACGAAAGCGACCTGGAGGCGCTCGAGGCTGCCTTGCGCCTGCACCCGGCCTACATCGGGGTAATCGCAAGCCGCAAGCGTTTCGGCGAGTTGCGCGATGCGCTTTCCGCGCGCGGCATCGGCCGCGCGATGTTGGACACCATCGTCGCGCCCGCGGGCCTCGATATCGGCGCGCGTTCGCCCGAAGAGATCGCGCTGAGCGTGATAGCGCAGATCGTCGAGCGGCGCCGGCGTGGTACCGGCAGGGAGGAGGAACCCGGCGCCGCGCGCGGCGAGGACGCGCGGCGTGACGCGATCGATCCTGTATGTGGCATGACGGTCGCGGTCGCCGGCGCACGTCACACGGCGGAGATCGACGGGCGCACTTTCTACTTCTGTTGCGACGGTTGTCGCACGCTGTTTCTCGCCGATCCGGCGTTGTACCAGGCAAAAGGAACGCCGGCGGCGGCAACGGTAGGAATGGTGGCGGTATCACGGTCGCGCGGGTGAGGGCTCATTGCGCCGTCACCCCCAGGCTCCTCTCCCGCATGCGGGTGAGGGGAGACCCATGAACGCAGAGATCCACGCGCTCCAGGCGGCGATGGAGCGCGCGGGCTACGTTGCCGAGCCCGACATTGCGACTGCTGCCTTCCTGGCCGCCGAGCTTGGCAAGCCGCTGCTGGTCGAGGGCGAAGCGGGCGTAGGCAAGACCGAGCTCGCGAAGGTCATCGCGCGCGTGCGTCAGACCGAGTTGATCCGCTTGCAGTGTTACGAAGGACTGGACGCCAACACCGCGCTTTACGAGTGGAACTACCAGCGCCAGATCCTGCGCCTGCGCATCGCCGAACGCGAGGCGCATGATGCGCAAGCGCTGGAGGACATGATCTTCGGGCGCGAATATCTGCTGGAACGGCCGCTGCTGCGCGCGATCACGCGCCGCGAAGGGCCTGCGGTTTTGCTCATCGATGAAATCGATCGTGCTGACGAGGCATTCGAAGCGTTCTTGCTCGAGTTGCTCTCCGACTTTCAGGTCACCGTGCCGGAACTGGGTACGATCAAGGCGCAACACATTCCGTGGGTTGTCCTTACGTCCAACCGCACGCGCGAGCTTGGCGACGCGCTGCGCCGGCGTTGTCTCTACCTTTACATCGAGCTTCCCGGGCTCGAGAAAGAAGTGCGCGTCCTGCATGGCAAGGTGCCGGGTTTGAACGACCGCCTTGCGCTCGCGATCGCAAGCTTCATGCAAGAGCTGCGCAAGCGTGACCTGCGCAAGGCGCCGGGCATTGCGGAGTCGATCGACTGGGCGCAAGCGCTCGTGCGTTTGCATCAGGGCCATCTCGACGCTGCGGTGGTGCGGGCGACGCTGGGGTGCCTGCTCAAGGACGAGCACGATCTGAAGTCGACCGACGAGCAGGTCGTCGACGAGCTCGTAGCGCATGCCGCGGGCGGCAGCTGACGCCGGCCCGCGTACGGCCGGCGGCATCGTCGCGCACCTGGCTGCGTTCTCTGGTGTCATGCGCCAGCACGGCATCCGCGTCGGCCTGAGCGACGAGATCGATGCGGCCGAGGCGCTCGGACGGCTCGATCTGCTGGACCGGGCCGAGGTGCGGCGAGGCCTGCGTATTGCGCTCAAGGTCCCGCACGATGTTTGGGCCGAGTTCACCCGCTTGTTCGAGGAGCATTGGGGCGGCTCCGCAGCGCATGACGTGCCGATCGCTCCTCCGACCTACGCGTCGGCACGCCGCGGCCCGCTGCAGTGGCGCTGGGACGGCACGCGCGTACGGCTGGAGCTGCCAGAGCCGGAGCCAACGCCAGGCGCCGATCCAGGCTATAGCGCGAATCCGACGTTGCGGCAGAAGCCGTTCGACCAGGTTTCCGCGCGCGAGATCGCCGCGATCGAGAAACTGCTGCAGCGGCTGGCGCTCAGGCTCGCAGCACGGCGCAGCCGCCGACTGGTTCCCACGCGTGGGCACGGCGTCGTGGACTTGCGGCGCAGCTTCAGACACGCGCTGGCGAGCCAGGGCGATTTCCTGCGCCTCGCACGCCGCACGCGCACGCGGGACGAACCGCGAGTGGTTCTGCTCTACGACACCAGCGGCTCGATGGACCCGCATGTGCGGTTCCATCTGAGCTTCGCCTTCGCGCTGCGACGCGTCATCCGTGGCGTCGAAATTTTCGCGTTCAACACCTCGCTTACACGCGTGACCCGCGCCGTCGATCCGGGGCAGTTGGCGCGCTCCGTTGCACGACTGGCAGCGGATGTGCCGGATTGGTCCGGCGGAACGCGTATCGGCGCTTGCCTTGCCGACTTCGTCGCGAAGCACCCGCAGCTCATCGGACGCGCGACGACCATCGTCGTGGTGAGCGACGGCCTCGATCTGGGCGATACGCTCCAACTCGTCGCTGCAATGCGCGCTCTGCGCGAGCGGGCGCAGACGATCGTGTGGCTCAACCCGTTACTCGCGGATAGCCGCTACGAACCCAGCGCAGCCGGCATGCGCTCTGCGCTTCCGTTTGTGGACTACTTCGGGCCCGCGCATAACGTGGAATCGATTGAACGGTTGCTGCGCGTCTTGAGGTGATGCAAGATCGTTCCGCGACGCGGACTCGATCGTGTCGCATCCCGCTTTCGGTCTGAGTTGCAAAACTGCGCAGTGCGCGAACAGGAGAGACCGATGATCCCTGCAGCATTCGACTATCACCGGCCGGCTTCGCTCGACGAGGCGACTGCATTGCTGGCGCGGTTTGGCGACGGAGCGAAGGTGCTTTCGGGCGGCATGAGCCTGCTGCCGCTGCTGAAACTGCGCCTTGGCGCGGTCGAGCACCTGGTGGATATCGGCCGCATTGCCGGGCTGGAGTACATCAAGGAAGAGGGCGGCGTGCTGCGCATCGGCGGCGGCACGCGCCAGGCGACACTCGATCGCTCTGAACTCATCGGCGGCAAGTACGCCATCCTGCGCGACGCGGTGCCGCTGATCGCCGATCCGGTCGTGCGCAATCGCGCCACGGTCGGCGGCAATCTCGCAAACGGCGATCCGGCCAATGATCTGCCGGCGGTAATGATCGCGCTTGGCGCTACGTTCGTTGCACGCGGCTGCAAGGGCGAACGCAGCATCGCGGCCAACCAGTTCTACAAGGGCGTTTTTTCCACCGCGCTGGCGCAGGACGAGATCCTCACCGAAGTGCGCGTGCCGGTGCCGGCGGGCCGCAGCGGCGGCGCGTACTTCAAGTTGAAACGCAAGGTGGGCGACTTCGCGAGCGCCGCTGCTGCCGTGCAGTTGACGCTCGATGCCAAAGGCGCGATCGAAAACGCGGCAATCGCATTGACCAACGCCGGACCCACTCCGCTCGAGCTGACCGATGCTGCGCGACTGCTGGCGGGCAAGGCTCCGGACGAAAAACTGTTCGCCGACGTGGCACGGCTGGCGGCGGAGAAAAGTTCGCCCAGTGCCGATCGACGCGGTTCGGTCGAATACAAGCGAGATATGGCGCGCGTTCTTGTGACACGCGCATTGCGCAAGGCCGTCGAGCGGGCGGGAGGTTGACATGGCCAACCACAACATCAGTGTCACGATCAACGGCGCGGCACGTGCGGCGGAAGTCGAGTCGCGCCTGTTGCTCGTGCACTTCATTCGCGAAACACTGCGTTTGACCGGCACCCATATCGGTTGTGATACGTCGCACTGCGGCGCCTGCACGGTTCTGCTCGACGGTGAACCGGTCAAGTCGTGCACGGTGCTTGCGGTGCAAGCCGACGGTCGCCAGGTGCGCACCGTCGAAGGGCTGGAGCAGGGTGGCAAGCTGCATCCGGTTCAGGAGGGTTTCACCGAGAAGCATGGATTGCAATGCGGCTTCTGCACGCCCGGCATGCTGATGACCAGCGTCGCGCTGCTCGAGCGCAACAAGAATCCGAACGAACAGCAGATCCGCGAGGCGATCTCCGGCAACCTGTGTCGCTGTACCGGTTACGTGAACATCGTCAAAGCCGTGCAGTACGCCGCCGAGAAGATGAGGTAAGCCATGGAACCCAAGACCGACGCAAAGATTTGCGGCATGGGGCACTCGATGAAGCGCAAGGAAGACCCGCGCTTCATTCGCGGCCAGGGGCGTTACGTCGATGACATCCAGCTGCCCGGCATGCTCTACATGGACATCGTGCGCAGCCCGTATGCACACGCCAAGATCAAGTCGATCAACTCCGAGGCTGCGCTCAAGATCCCCGGCGTGCTCGCGGTCATCACCGGCGAGACGCTGGCGAAATACAACCTGCACTGGATGCCAACCATCTCGTCGGACACGCAGATGGTGCTGCCGACCGACCGGGTGATGTACCAGGCGCAGGAAGTGGCGGCGGTGATTGCGACCGAGCGCTACATCGCCGCGGACGGCGTCGAGGCGGTGGAGGTCGAGTACGAACCGCTCGATCCGATCGTCGATCCGTTCGCAGCGCTGCAACCCAATGCGCCGGTGCTGCGTTCGGACAAGAAGGATCAGAAGAACAATCTTGCCTTCCACTGGGAAGCGGGTGACGACGCGGCGGCGAAAAAAGCCCTTGCGGCCTCCGACGTCGTGGTGACCGAGAACATTTATTTGCCGCGTATCCACGTTGCATCGATGGAAACCTGCGGCTGTATCGCCGATTTCGATGCCGCGCAAGGCAAGCTCACCGTTTACATGACCACGCAGGCGCCGCACGCGGTGCGCACGGTGTTCGCGCTTGTCGCCGGTCACGTCGGGCTTTCCGAAGAGCGGATTCGCATCGTTTCGCCCGATATCGGCGGGGGCTTCGGCGGCAAGGTTCCGGTTTATCCCGGTTACGTGATTGCCGTCGCTGCCACGGTGGTGATCGGCAAACCGGTGAAGTGGATCGAAGACCGGATGGAGAACCTGCAAGCCGACTCGTTCGCGCGCGACTATCACATGCAAGTCGAACTTGGCGCGCGGCGCGACGGCACGATGACGGCGCTGCGCATCAGGACCGTGGCCGATCACGGTTATTCGA
>DASQAE010000434.1:0-2765 GCA_035635915.1 Burkholderiaceae bacterium
CCGAGGGTGCCGACCGCCAGGCGTCGGACCACGACCGCGGTGCCTGTAACGACATTATCGACGTCGCGTACTTCGCGGTCGCGGAGCTCACGGACCGCGGTCCGACTCCACCGCAAAGGGCGGCGGGCGACGGCATATCGAAGCGCTTCGGCCTCAAGAGCTTTCGGCGTGGATGGCGCAGACGCGACTCCGCAATAGAGGTGCCGCGTCCTCCGGCGACAGTGGCCGGCGGGCAACCGGGCCAGTTCTTGACGGGGTCCTATGCCAATCAAGCCGGAGCACGTCCCTACAAGCTCTATATCCCGACGAGTTACGCGGAGCAGCGGCTCCCGCTCGTTGTAATGCTGCACGGTTGCACGCAAACACCGGATGACTTTGCAAGCGGCACCCGCATGAACGCGCTCGCCGAGGAGCGGCAGTGTTTCGTTCTTTATCCCGAGCAGACGCGTGCTGCCAATCCTTCGCGGTGCTGGAACTGGTTCAAGCGTGGCGACCAGCGCCGAGAGCAGGGTGAGCCAGCAATCCTCGCCGGCATGACGCGCGAAGTCATGAATCGCTACCGAATCGATCCGGGCAAGGTCTATGTGGCGGGCCTGTCGGCGGGCGGCGCAATGGCCGCTGTGATGGGTACGGCCTACCCGGAGCTCTACGCGGCCGTCGGCGTCCACTCGGGTCTCGCCTGCGGAAGCGCGCACGATCTTCCGTCCGCGTTGGCCGCCATGCGCGGAACCCCGGCGTCGGTTGGCCGCAATACCGGCTCATCGCCTACCGTGCCGGCCACCCCGACCATCGTGTTTCACGGCGATCGGGATAAAACCGTGCATCCCCGCAACGGCGAGGACGTGGTATCGCAATCGGTGGAGCGAAACGGCGTCTCGAGCGCCGATCCCACGACAGAGCGTGGCCAAGCGCCGGGCGGTCACGCGTATACCCGCACCATCCACCGCGATTCGACGGGCCGCGCCGTGCTCGAGCACTGGTTAGTACATGGAGGCGGTCACGCTTGGTTTGGCGGCAGCCCGCGCGGTTCGTACATCGATCCAAAAGGGCCCGATGCTGCGCGCGAGATGATTCGTTTTTTCTATCAGAACGCCGCTAAGCGGTGTTGGTAAGACCGCCTTGGTCGACCGGGCACGCTGCCTCCATCTTCACCAGGGCTGTGTCTCACCTCAGCGTGCGAAGCCCCTCACGGAAAGGTGCGGCACTTGTACGACCGCGTTGGCAGGCGCGACGAGGACAATCGCGTTGTTTCAGGCAACAGCGGGAATCGCGTGCCGCGCCATGATTTCGCCAATCACCTCGTTAGGGATATCGCGCAGTAGCGATAACGGCCGCGATCCTTGAGCGAATCGAGATCGACCGCCCGCAACTCCGGCGTGGCAACCAGTTCCTGTGGGTTCCGCTGCATCCGCATGCGCGCGCGAAATCCGTTTTCGTCTATTCACCCCATTGCCAGCTATCTCGCAGACAGAGCAACCGTCACGGCGCCCATGCAAACGATGGCCAATCCGGGCAAAGCGGCGCGATGATTGCGGCGGTTTGAGAAAAGGCCTGGCGCCTCGACTAGGATCGTGAACACCAACCCGCACGCCGACGAACCGAATTTCCGCCTGCAGCGGCTGGCCGACTATTGCGTGCAGATGCGCAGCATCATCCTGGCGCGCCAGGATGCCGATACCGGACTGCTCCCCGCGAGCACGGCCACCACTGTGCACGGTGACTACACCCACGCCTGGGTGCGTGACAACGTCTACAGCATCCTGGCGCCGTGGGCGCTGAGTCTTGCCTATCGCAAGGTCGACCACGCGGAGGCTCAGCGCCTGGAGGAGAGCGTCGTCACGCTTATGCGCGGGCTGCTCTCGGCCATGATGCGACAGGCGCACAAGGTGGAGCGTTTCAAGCAGACGCAGGATCCGCTCGATGCCCTGCACGCGAAGTACGACCCACGCACCGGCGAGCCCGTGGTCGGTGATACCGAGTGGGGACACCTGCAACTGGACGCGACCGCGATCTTCCTGCTGTTTCTGGCGCAGATGACGGCGTGCGGATTGCGCATCGTGCGCACGGTGCAGGAGGTCTGCTTCGTGCAGAACCTCGTCTACTACCTGGCCGCAGCCTATCGAACGCCCGATTTCGGTATCTGGGAGCGGGGCCACAAGCGCAACGAGGGTGTCGCGGAAATCAACGGCAGCTCGGTCGGCATGGCCAAGGCGGCGCTGGAGGCGGTGAGCGGAATCCACTTCCTGCCTGGCGAGGCGCCGGCGATCCACGTGGTCGCGGACGATGTGGCGCGGGCGCGCAACACGCTCGCGAGCCTGCTGCCGCGCGAGTCGGTCTCGAAGGAGATCGACGCTGCGCTGCTGGCGGTGATCGGATTTCCCGCTTTTGCGGTCGAGGATGCCGCCCTCGTCGCGCGTACGCGTATGCACATCGTTGCGAAGTTGGAGGGGCGTTACGGCTGCAAGCGCTTCCTGCGTGACGGTCATCAAAGCGTGCTCGAAGATACCGGCCGCGCGCACTACGAACCGGGTGAACTGGCCCGCTTCGAAGGCATCGAGTCGGAATGGCCGCTTTTTTTCACCTACCTCCTCATCGACGCAACGCTGCGCGGCGACGCGCAGCAGAGTACGGACTATCGCGCGCGGCTCGAGGCGCTGATGCAGCAACGCGACGGACAACGCCTGCTCCCCGAGCTGTACTTCGTGCCGGCGGACTTGATCGAGGCGGAACGGGCGCAGCCGCGCAGCCAGGTGCGCCAGCCGAAC
>DASQAE010000435.1:0-2971 GCA_035635915.1 Burkholderiaceae bacterium
TCGCCAAGCGGTAGTACCAGCGCGCCGGACAGGAGAAACTGCGTGAACTCGATCCTCCGTCTTCTTGCCACGACGATGTTTGCGGTCGTCCTTGCGCCGGCGTTCGCAAACGACTTCCCCACTACAGCGCGGGTCGAGTTCGTCCTCGACTGCATGAAAAGCGGCAAAGCCTCTGCGCACGAGATGCTCTACAAGTGTTCGTGCGCCGTGGACAACATCGCTTCCAAGGTCAACTACGAAACGTGGGTCGATCTGAGCACCGTGGCGCTCGGCACCACGATCGCAGGTGAACGCGGCGGCGTGATCCGCGACATGAAAGATGGGCGCAAGTTGATCAACAACTATCGCGACCTGCAGGCTGAAGCCAAGAAGGCTTGCTTCATCAACGACTGAGTTGCTTGCCAACCCGGCCGTTTGCGCCGATGCAATTTGCCCGGTTGCTTCACTGCGCGCTGCCCGCGATTGTCTTGCTGAGCCTGCCGTGCGCCGCCGCGGAGCCGCCCGCGGCGCTGCGCGAGTTCGCTGTGGAGACGCCGGCGCCCGGCGTCTACATCCACTACGGTCGAGTACAGATCATGACGCCGGAGAACGCCGGCGACATCGCCAACGTGGGTTTTGTGGTCGGCGAACGTTGTGTTGCGGTTGTTGACACGGGGGGGACTTATGCGGTCGGCCAGGCGTTGCGCGGTGCTATCCGGAGCGTGACGGACAAGCCGGTCTGTTTTGTCATCAACACGCACGTGCATCCGGATCACGTTTTCGGCAACCGCGCATTCGTCGACGATCGGCCCGAGTTCGTCGGTCACGCTCATCTGACCGAAGCGATGGCGCGCCGCGGGCCCAACTATCTGAACGCATTGCGGCGCGACCTTGGCTCGGTCGCCGACGGCAGCGAACTCGTTGCGCCGACGCGCACGGTCACGCAAACGCTCGCACTCGACCTCGGTGGGCGGACCCTGTCAGTACGCGCATGGCCGACCGCGCACACAGACCAGGACTTGACGGTCTACGACTCGACGAGTGGCGTCCTGTTCCTCGGCGACCTCGTTTTCGAGCGCCACATCCCCGTCGTCGACGGCAAGTTGCGTGGCATGCTGGCTGCGCTGGGTGAGCTGAAGAAGTTGCCCGCGAAGGTTGCGATCCCGGGACACGGAAGAGCCGCGAGCTGGCCCGCGGTGCTGCTGGCCGAACAGCGCTACCTCGAACGCCTGTTGGTCGGTGTCAAGAAGGCGATCGCAGAGCGGCGCACGCTTGCCCAGGCGGTGCAAACGGTCGGCGAAGAGGAGCGCAACGAGTGGGCGTTGTTCGACGAATTTCATCGCCGCAACGTCACGGCCGCGTATGCGGAACTGGAGTGGGAAGAGTGACGCGGCCGCGCGCCCGCGGCGTACACTGAATCGTCGTCGAATCAAGGTCGGCTCGCCGAGGAGGCGCCTGATGAAAGTTGTCTGCTCAGTCCTCGCGGTTGGTGTTTTGTTGGCCAGCACCAGCGCGCTTGCGCGCGGTTCCGAAACCGATCCCAATCAGAGCGAAATCTGGAACAAGGTTCACGCCAGCCTGTTCCAGGGTGCGCGCTTCGAGACCAACGCGGACCAGGTGATCGCGCTGGAGACGCCGGTGCGTGCCGAGGATGCGTCGGTTGTGCCCATCGCCATTCGTGCCCGGTTCGCGCAGTCGCCGGAGCGGCGCATCGACAAGGTGTGGCTCATCGTCGATGGAAATCCCTCGCCGCTGGCGGCGGAATTCCAGTTCACGCCCGATAGCGGCCGCGCCGATATCGAGACCCGCATCCGCATCGAGGAATACTCGTTCGTGCGCGCGATTGCCCGCACCGGCGACGGCAAGATGTACATGGTCGCGAACTACGTGAAGGCTTCCGGCGGATGTTCGGCGCCTGCCGGCAAGGATCCCGCGGTTGCCAAGGCCAATCTCGGCAAGATGCGGTTGCGGGTCGAGGAAAAGCCCGTCGCGGGCAAACCGGTTCTGGCGCAACTGATGGTGAGCCACCCCAACGACACCGGGCTCGCCATGGACCAGCTCACGCGCATGTACGCACCGCCGCACTTCGTACGCAGGGTCGAGGTACGTTATGACAGCAAGCCGGTGATGACTGCGGACGTCGACTTCTCGATCAGCGAGAACCCCAACTTCCGCTTCTACTTCACACCGCGTGAAGGCGGCGAGCTCGAAGCATCGGTGGTCGACAACCAGGAGTTGAAGTTCTCCACCGTGATGAAGGTCGACGGCAGCCGAGTGGCGAGCGCACAACCAGAGCGCACGCCGCAATAGTTCGCACTCTCACTTCACGCGCAGGCCGGGCACCGCGCCGGCGTGCGGATCGAGCAGGTACAGGCCCGGGTTGGTTTTTTCGTCGGCGTGACTTGCCGCAAGCACCATGCCTTCGCTCACGCCGAACTTCATCTTGCGTGGAGCGAGATTGGCGACCAGCACCGTGAGCTTGCCGACCAGGTCTTCGGGCCGGTAGGCCGACTTGATGCCGGAAAACACGTTGCGCGTGCGGCCTTCGCCGGCGTCGAGCGTCAGGCGCAACAGCTTGTCGCTGCCGTCGACGTATTCCGCAGCGACAATCTTTGCGATCCGCAGGTCGACCTTGGAGAAATCGTCGATCGTGATCGGATCAGCGATCCCGGTGCCGCCGGGAACGGGCAGTTCTTCCTCTGCGGCTGGCGGCGGCTCGAAGAGCGCATCGACCTGCTTCGAGTCGACCCGGGTCATCAAGTGCTCGTACTTGTTGATGCGTGAAGGAAGGATCGCCGCGTCGTCCCATGTGAAGTCGCGGTCCAGGCCGAAGAGCTCGCGCGCGACGCGCCGCGACGTTGCCGGCAGAACGGCGGCCAGGCAAACGGAGAGCACCTTGAATCCGTGGAGGGCGCGCGAGCACACGTCCTGCAATTGCGCGCGTTTTGCAGCGTCCTTGGCCAGCATCCATGGTTGCGCAGCGTCGAAGCCT
>DASQAE010000436.1:0-7862 GCA_035635915.1 Burkholderiaceae bacterium
CCGCTCCTCGTACGCAGCGACCAATGCCTGGGCATTGATGATCATCACCACCTGCGGCCGCGCTCCGCACGCGGCCCGCTGCCGGTTGAGTCGAGCCGGATCGAGCCAGAAGAACACGCGTGCATTGACCGCCGAATACCAATCGGAAGGGGTCATGCCGCACAGGCATCGCTCGAGCGCTGCGGGCGGCATCGGACCCTGATCGCGTATGTGCACCTGGTTGGGAAGTTCGGTGTGTTGCAGCCGTTGCGCTCGCTGCAGCCGCTCGCGATCGGCCGGCGCGAGTCCGGCCGCCGCCAACAAGCGCGTCGCGGACAACAAGCCGTCGCGTTGAATCAGCGGCCAGTTCGAGGACTCGGCCAAATGGTAGATACGCTCGGGCAGTCTTCGGTTCACGTGGTGTCGAGCCAAGCGAAGGATCTTGATGGGGCTGCACCGGGATCCCCCGCCTGCGGCTCGGGATGACAAGATGCTCAGACCTCGCCCCACACCTCGCGCGCGGTCTCGACAACCAGTCGCAGTTTCGCCGCCTGCGCTTCGACCGCAATGTCGTTGCCATGCACGGTGCTCGAAAAACCGCATTGGGGCGACAGCGCCATCTGCTCCATCGGCATGAACTTCGCGGCTGCGTCGATGCGGTGCTTCAAGTCGTCCTTGTTCTCGAGCTGGCCCAGCTTGGTGCTGACCAGCCCGAGCACGACGATCTTTCCCTTGGGCACATGGCGCAGCGGAGCGAAGTCGCCGGAGCGTGCATCGTCGTATTCCAGAAAGTAGCCGTCGACCGCTAGCTCGTTGAAAAGCACTTCGGCCACCGGCTCGTACCCGCCCTCGGCCGCCCAGGCACTCTTGAAGTTGCCGCGACACAGATGCACGCAGATGTGCATGTTGGCCGGCTTGTCCGCGATCGCTGCGTTGATCAGGCCTGCGTAGCGGCGCGGCAGTTCGTTGGGATCATCGCCGCGTCCGCGCGCACCCTCGCGCATCTTCTGGTCGCACAGGTACGCAAGGTTGGTGTCGTCGAGCTGCAGGTAGGTAAGCCCGCGCGCGGCGAGCGACTTGATCTCGGCGCGGTAGGCCGCCGCCACGTCGGCAAAAAACCCCTCCATGTCCGGATAAGCGTCGGCATTCACGGCCGCGCGCCCGCCACGAAAATGCAGCATCGTCGGCGAGGGGATCGTCACCTTCGGCGTTCGTTTGGTGACCGACTTCAGGAAGTCCAGGTCTTCGCCCTGGATCGACTTCGCGTGGCGCACCGCGCGTTTGATCTTCATCACCGGCGGCGCGAAGTCGACCTCGCCGTTTTGTTTGTGAAAGTGAACCGTGATGCCGCCCTCGGTAGACACGCCTTCGAGTTGCTCCAGGAAATCGATGTGGAAATAGGTGCGCCTGTATTCACCATCGGTGATTCCCTGCAGGCCAAGATCCTCCTGGAACTTGACCACGTCGCGGATGGCGCGGTCCTCGACGTCGCGCAACTGGGCGCGGTTGATCGCGTTCTGCTTGAACTGGTTCCGCGCATCGAGCAGGAATTTCGGACGCAGAAAGCTGCCGACGTGATCGGCACGAAACGGAGCGCGGATACGAGCTGACATGGCTTCCTCTCTATGAAACCGTAACCAGGCGGTGCAATGTGTCGGGATCGTCGAGCAGGCTCTTGCTGTCGGACCGATGCACGATCCGGCCCCGATCCAGCACCAGTGCCTGACGCGACAGCGATAGCGCCAGCCGCGCATGTTGTTCGACGATGATGAGAGCGAGCGCGCCGGAGGTGACCAACTTGTCCATCACGCGCATCAGTTCCTGCACGATGAGCGGTGCCAGGCCCTCCATCGGTTCGTCGAGCAGAAGCAGCCTGGGGTTGACCATCAGTGCGCGCGCGATCGCAAGCATCTGCTGTTCGCCACCGGAAAGCTGGTTGCCGAAGTTGCGCCTGCGCTCGCGCAGACGCGGGAACAATGCATACACCGCATCGACGTTCCAGGGTCCCGGCCGCGCCACCGCAGTCAGATGTTCTTCCACCGTCAGCGACGGATACATCATGCGCTCCTGCGGCACCCATCCGAGCCCCGCTCGCGCCCGCTGGTGCGAGGCGAGCCGGGTGATATCCGCGCCGCGCAGCCGGATCGAGCCGCGCTGCATCTCGGTGAAACCCATCAGCGTGACAAGGAGCGTGGTTTTGCCGACGCCGTTGCGGCCGAGCACCGCCAGGCTGTCGCCCTCTTCCAGTCGCAACGAGACGTCCTCGAGCACAACCGACCCGCCATAGCCCGCCCGCACGCCGTCTACCGCCAGCAGTTCTGCCACTAGATCACCTCACCGGCTTTGCTGGTCCTATGCATGCGCGGCCTCGCCGAGATAAACCTCCTTCACCTGCGGGTCACGCGCAATCTCTTCGGGCGTGCCCTCAACCAGGACCGATCCGCCGACCAGCACGGTGATGCGCTGCGCGAACTTGAACACCAGGTCCATGTCGTGCTCGATAAAAAGCACCGTGACATCACGCGGTAGCCCCGCGAGCACGGCGAATAGTTCAGCGCTTTCGGCGGTCGGAATGCCCGCCGCGGGTTCGTCCAGCAGGAGGATGCTCGGCCGGGTAGAAAGCGCGAGCGCGATTTCGACGACCCGCTGTTTGCCATACGCAAGCGCGCGTGTCTTGCTGTCCGCGTCGCGCTCGAGCCGCAGCCTTTGCAGGATCTCCATCGCCTCGTCGATCTCTGCGTGGCAGCTCGCCACCGTTCGCCACCAGGTGCGTGCGCGGCCTTTGCGCTCGTTGATGGCAAGCACGGCCGATTCGAGCACCGTAAGCCCCGGGAAAAGCGTGGTGATCTGGAACGTGCGCGTGACACCGCGTTTCACGCGCTGATGCTGCGCCAGGCCGGTGATGCAATCGTCGCCGAGAAAAACATCGCCTGCGGTCGGCGTGTAGAAACCGGTCAGCAGATTGATGAACGTCGTCTTGCCTGCGCCATTGGGCCCAATCAACGCATGCCGTGCGCCAGGCGCAAACGACAGCGATAAGTCGCTGTTGGCCTTGAATTCGCCAAAATGTTTGGACAAGCCTTGGGTACGCAGGGTTTGCGTCATGCGCCGCGCCTCCGTACCTTCGCATAAGCAACTTGCAGCCCGGCCATGATTCCGCCGCGCGCAAACAACACGATCACGACCAGCAACGCTCCGATCCAGAACTGCCAGTAAACCGGATTGATGCCTGCCAGGACGTCCTGCGCGATCATGTAGACGGCGGCGCCGACCAGTCCGCCGTACAGCCGTCCGGTACCGCCGAGCACGAGGATGATCAACAACTCGGCGGAGCGGCCGAATCCGAGCACGTCGAGCGCAACGAACTGCGTTGTCTGCGCGAGCAGCGCACCGGCCACTCCCGCAACCGCGGCGCTGACTGTGAAGATTGCGATCTCGCGCTCGCGCACCGAGGCGCCGATCGCGGGCATGCGCAGGCGCCTTTCGCGTACGCCGCGCAAGCTCAAGCCGAACGGTGAGTGCACCAATCGGCGCAAGACGACAAACACGACGAACAGGACGATGAGGCTGTAGAGATAGGCGGCGCGACCCGCGATGTCGAACCGGAAGACGCCGAGGATCTTCCACATCGTCATGCCGCTCAGGCCGTCGACACCACCGGTGATGAACGACGCTTTGTTGGCGGCCTCGAAGAGCACCAGCGCAATGCCGAGGGTCACCATCAATCGCGCCAGGTCCTGACCGCGCACGACGAGGAAGGACGCCAGCCAGCCGACTGCCGCAGCGACGCCCGCGGCGAGCACCAGGCCGCTCAATGGCTCGCCCCAGCCGTGGGTGGCAAGTAGTCCCGCCGTGTATGCGCCGACGCCGAAGTACGCCGCGTGCCCAAGCGACACGATGCCGGCATAACCGAGGATGAGATCGAGCGACACTGCAAACAGGCCAACGATCAGGATCTGGCTGCCCAGCACCAGGTAACCCGGCGCAGCAAAAAAGGCCGCGACCGGGATCAACCAGAACACGATCTCGAACGCGTGCCAGCGATCCTGCGGCAGGCGATGCACCGGCGCCGCAACCGCGCCCTCGGCAACGGGCGGAGCGCTGCCGACGCTCACCCGCGCCTCCCATACAAACCGGCCGGAAACAGGATGAGCAGCAGCACCATCAAGACATAGATCACGAACGCGCCAACGTCCGGTACGAAGTATTTGCCGGCCACGTCGAAGATGCCGAGGATGAGTGCGGCAACCAGCGCGCCCTTGATTGCGCCGGCGCCGCCTACGGACACGACGAGCAGGAAATACACCATGTACTTGATCGGGAACGTCGGGTCGAGGCCAAGCACCTCGATGCCGAGACCACCACCGAGCCCCGCCAGCCCCGATCCCAACGCAAACGTCAGGCTGAACACACGATTGACGTCGATGCCAAGGCCCGCAGAGGCTTGCTGACTATCGACGGATGCGCGTACCTGCGCTCCAAAACGCGTGCGCTCCAGCAGCAGCACAAGCGCGACGGTGATGACGATCACGACTGCAACCAGGAAGAGCCGATAAGCGCCGAGCTCGAGGCCGAACACCTTTACCTGGCCGATCAAAAACGACGGCAGTTCGACCGGCTGCATGCCCGGGCCCCAAACGTACGTGGCCGCCGCGATCGCCATGAAGGTAAGTCCGATGCTGAACAGCACTTGATCGAGATGGCTCGCCTTGTAGAGCCGTCGATAGAGCAGGCGTTCGAGCACCGCGCCGACCAGCGCTGCAACCGTGAACGCAATCGGCAGCGCAGCCAGAAACGGCACGCCCAGGCGCGCCATCAGCACGACCGTGGTGTAACCACCGAGCATGGCGAATGCGCCGTGCGCGAGGTTGACGAAATTCATCAACCCCATGGTCACGGAAAGGCCGATGCTGATCAGAAACAGCAACGCGCCGTACGCGATGCCGTCGAACAGCACCCCGATCAGGTTGGCGATCATGGCCCGCCGGCTTCAGCAACGAACGATCAAGTGCCGGGGTCGCGTACGTTTTCGAACTTGTCGAACTCGATGTTGAAGAGCTTGCCGTCTTTTTTCTCGACCTTGCGCACGTACACGGTCTGCACCACGTCGCGCGTCACCGGATCGATCTGGATCGGGCCGCGCGGACTGTCGATCTTCATGCCCTTGATCACTTCCATCGCCTTGTCCGCGTCGATCTTGCCGTTGAGCTTGCGCGCCACCTCGTACACAACGGCCATGCCGTCGTAACCGCCCACCGACATGAAATTCGGCCGGATCTTGAAGCGCTCCATGTAAGCCTTGACGTATTCGCGATTGAGCGGCGAATCGTGCGCCGCCGAATAGTGGTGCGTGGTGACCACACCAAGCGCGGAATCGCCGATTGCTTCGAGGATGTCGTCCTCGACCACGTCGCCCGGGCCGATCAGGCGAATACCCGCTTCAGCGAGGCCACGTTCGCGATAACCCTTCATGAACGAGATGCCCTGCTCACCCGCCGGCAGGAATATGAACACCGCTTCCGGTTTTGCGTCCTTGATGCGCTGGATGAACGGGCCGAAGTCGGGATTCTTGAGCGGGGTACGCACTTCGCCCACGATCTCGCCGCCGCCTGCGGTGAAGTTCTTCTTGAACGTCGCCTCCGCATCCAACCCCGGACCGTAGTCGGCAACCAGTGAATACACCTTCTTGATGTTGTTCTTGATCGCCCATTGCGCGATCGGCATGGTCACCTGCGGCAGCGTCATCGAAACCCGCGCCATATAGGGCGACTTGCTCACGATCACCGACGTCGCCGCGTTCATGATGATGGTCGGCACCTTCGCTTCGGTGACCACGGGTGCTGCGGCCATCGCATTCGGCGTCAGTCCGAAGCCGACCACAAAGTCGACCTTGTCGCGCGTAACCAACTCGGTTACCAGGCGCTTTGCGACGTCGGGTTGTGCGCCGGTTGAGTCCTTGATGATCAGTTCGACCTTGCGCCCGGCGACCGTGTCGCCGTTGCGCGCGATGTAAAGCCGCATGCCGTTTTCGATCTGCTTGGCGATGCTGGCAAACGGCCCCGTGACTTCCAGCACCGCACCGATCTTCAGTGGTTCTTGCGCGCTCGCGCAGGCGGCCGCACCGACCAACGCTGCGGCGCCGGCAGCAGCGAGTACATCTTTCAGCTTCATTCTTGTCTCCTTGATCGCGTCGTTCTCATGGTCGTGGACCGCGCGTGCGGCAAGGCTACTGCGGCTCGCAAGGTTTCAAAAGACCTTTTCACTGCGGAGGATGCAGAGAAGACGTACAACACCTTGGAACGCGAGTTCTGCCCTCTGCGGTGAGGTTCCTTAGCTTCCCATCATCGCCGTGTCGCTTCGATAGGCACTATCCAGCACCAGCGTCGCGCCTGCGCCCGCCACCCGCGACACGCAGGTGCAGAAGGTCTTGCCCTGCTCTTTTTGGGTCGCACTCAGGAACACATCGCGGTGATCGAGCTCGCCATCGACCTGCAGCACATCGAGAGCGCACAAGCCGCATTCGCCGCGCCGGCAGTCCGAGAGCACGTCGACGCCAGCTTCTTCGAGTGCGTCGAGCACGCTGCATCCAGGCGCCACAATGATGTCGATGGCATGGCGCGGCACGCGCACCCGAAACGGCTGGGCGGCAAAGCGGCCACTGCCACCGAACGTCTCGTAACGCAGATGCGCCGGCCGATGTTCTGCCGCGCTCCATGCCGCGCGCGCTGCCTCGAGCATCGGCACCGGCCCGCACAGGTAGACCTGTGCGCCGGCGCCCAGATGCGCGAACTCGGCCGCAAAGTCGAGCCGCTCACCACGCTCCGAGACAAACGTGCGCAGCCGGTCACCCAGAATCGCACGCAGGTCGTCGGCAAACGCGAGTTCCTCATCGCGCCGTGCCGCCAGACACATCGAGACCCATGCACCGCGCTCAGCCAACCGATGCGCCATGCCGACCAGTGGCGTCACACCGATGCCACCTGCGATCAGCAGCGTTTGCGCGCAGGCGAGATCGAGCTCGAAGTGATTCTCTGGCGCGGCAACTGCAACACGCGCGCCCGGTACGAGTGAATGCATGTACGTCGATCCGCCACGGCCGTCGTCCAGGCGCTTGACCGCGATGCGTAACGCGCGGCCATCGGGCAGGCCGACCAGTGAATAGGAACGTGTTTCCTGGCGCGCGCGGAGTTGCACGCGTACATCGATATGACTGCCGGGCGTCCAGCTCGGCGCCTCGCCTTCGATCACGAGCTCGATCTCGCGCACCGTGGGCGTGCGATCGACGCAACGCGCGACCGTGGCGGTGGTCCATGAATCGATCCGATGCATGAGCGCCCTGTCAGTCGCGGTTTGTTTCGCGGTGGATCAGCGCACCGCCCGGGACAAGCTCGAGCGACGGCTGATGTTCGAGCGCACGCTGCAGGTTGCGCCGCGCGATGCGCGCGTGTTCGCGCATCAACGCTTCGGCACGCGCGCCTTCGCGCCGCTCGATCGCGTCGAGCACCTGATGATGCTGGTCGTGCGCCACCAGCAGCGTCTCGTGCGCATCCGGGGTCGCAGCCTGCACCGACATGAATGCGTTCGGCGAAGCAAACGGCAGGCTGACGACACGCTCGAGCTGGCGCACCACCACCGCGCTGCCTGCCATTTCGGCGAGCAGCGCATGGAAACGTTCGTTGCCGGCGACGTATCCCTCGAACGCAGTTTCGTCGAACTCCGATCGGCTCAGCACTACGTCGATGACGGTCACGCACTCGCGCGCCTGCTCCATCAACCCCACGGCCGCGCCACGCTCCGCGGCGAGCCGTGCTGCGAGGCCTTCCATCGTTCCGCGCACTTCGATCGCATCGAGGATGTCGGCGACGCTGAAGCGGCGCACTTTG
>DASQAE010000437.1:0-4873 GCA_035635915.1 Burkholderiaceae bacterium
GGTGATGGTCTTGAGCTGCGGCACCACGGCGGGCATCGCGTCATGGACGAGAGTCCCTGCGACCAGATCTTCGTAGGTGCATAGCCCTTCGACGTCGACCCAGCCATGATCCGCGTTGACCTCGATCACGTGACAGAAATCGTGCAGATCGAGCCGCTGCTTCGAGCCTTCGCTGCGATCGCGAAACAGGTTGGAGGTGCTTTTTGCCAGCCCGAGCGGTTCCGCGGCGTCGCGCGCGCGCAGTGAAACCACCAGGGCATCCCGGCGCGCAACGTATGCGGCCCGGGCGTCAGGCATAAACGAACGCGCGGCTCATCGGGTAGTTGGTCTTGGTGATGTTGCCCTTGCTGTAGACGATCTGGAACAGGTGCGTGTAACCCGCGGGCGAACGGAACATCTCGGCGCAGCCGACCAGGTACATGCGCCAGATGCGGCGGAAACGCTCATCGAAACGTTTTGGATCGAGCGCATTGATCTGCTCCCAGCGCTGCTCGAAACGCTGCGTCCAGGCATCCAGCGTGAGCGCATAGTGTCGGCGCAGGTTCTCGATATCGACCACCTCGAGGCCGCAGCGTTCCATCGCATCGATGCATTCGGAGAGGCTCGGGATCCATCCACCGGGGAAAACATGCTTGCGGATAAAAAGCTCGGTCTCGTGCTGACCGACGTGACCGATGTAGTGCAGCATGCCGAGCCCGCCGGGCTTGAGAAAATCCGCATGCGCCTTGACCACCTCGAACAGCTGGTCGCGGCCGGCGTGCTCGAGCACACCAATCGAGACCACCTTGTCGTACTCCCGATCGACTTCGCGAAAATCCGCTTCACGCACGGATAGTTTGTCGGTCAGTCCGCGCCGCCCGATCTCCTCGCGCAACCAGTGCACCTGCTCGGTGGTGGTGTTCACGCCCACACCCTGGGCGCCGAGCTTCTCCCACGCGCGGAACATGAAGCCGCCGAAGCCGCAGCCGATGTCGACATAACGATCGTTCGCCGTGAGCCCGATCTTGCGGCAGACGTGATCCATCTTGTTCTGTTGCGCTTCCTCCAGCGTGCGCGTTCCTTCCTTCCAATAGGCGCACGTGTACATCTTGTAGGGGTCATCGAGCCAGAGCCGGTAAAAAGCTTCCCCCAGACCATAGTGCGCACGCGCGTTGGCCTTCGCTTGCGCGATCGTGCGGTTCGAGAACCGCATCTCGTGCAGGCGGTTCTCGAGCTTGATGAAAGGATTGAACCCGCGATCGAGTTTGCCAGCCATGCCGGCCGCGACTGCGGCGTTGAAGTCCCCGATCAGATCGACGGTCTGATCGAAGTAGCCCTCCAGCAAGCCCACGTGGCCGCGCGCAAAGGTATTGAGCACGGCTCCCTTGGTCTTGAACACGAGCGTGAAGATGGGCTCCCCGCCGCTGCTGCGGAAGCGTTTGCCGTCGGGAAGCCGCACTTCAAAAGGGACTTTGGTACCAGAACTGAATGCGTCGATGATGGATTGGATCCGAACCGCCACACACCCCTCCCTTTCCGGCTTCCAAGGCCTTCGGCATCCACTACGGTGATGGATTGATCCTAGCGCACGTGCACGAAACGCCTACGCCCGGTCGGCTTGAACGTGGCGCGCGGGCGACGACGCCTTGACGCGTGCTTTACGGCGCGCGTTTTTCGGTCTCCGCTTCTTCAAGGAATGTTCGTAGCGCGGCGTTCATCACTTGCGCCCGGTCCTGGAACGTCGTATGACCGGTCGCCGGCAGGATCAAAAGCTGGCCGGCTGCAAGCCCGCGATAGATTTCCAGCGTCTCCTCCAGCGGCGCCAGGTCGTGATCGCCCGCAATCACCAGCACCGGCGCCTTGATGGCACTCAGTTCGCTCGGCTCGATGACGACGGGTGTGAGCCAAAGCTGCCACGACTTGGCGGCAAAGGTCGGCCAATGGTCGGCTCCATCCGGCGCCACGCTGATGTAGTCGGCGCGGAAGGAAGCCAGGCGCTCGGCGATCTGTTGCGGCGACATCTCGGCGCGGCGCTTCAGCTCTGCCGGCGGTTGACCCGCGCGCAAGTTCGCGCCCGACACTACGACCCGTCGCACCAGTTGCGGGTGATACCGCGCCAGCAGCAGCGCAACGTTGCCGCCGTCGCTGTGGCCGACCACGTCGACCGGACCCGTCGCGAGCTGGCGGATGAGATCTGCGGTGTCCTCCGCCATCTCGCGGTAGGAAAACGGCGGATCCGTGTCCGGGCTATGACCATGGCCACGCTGGTCGATACCGATGACACGACGGAACGCAGCAAAAAAGTCGCGCTGCTGCGCGAACGTATTGTCGAAGTGATGCAGTCCACCGTGCAGGAAAACGATCGGCGCACCGCGGCCGTAGCTCTGCGCGTACAGACGCGCACCATGCACCTCGTGCAGCCTGCCTTGCGCCGCCGCGCTCATCGAAAGCAACGCACTGATGCAGGCCGCGGCCCCGCGCCGGGCGAAGGAGGCGCGGATCGCATTCAGACGCCGGCCTTCGCGAGCACGACCACGGAGATTCCGCGCGCGGGTCTGGCGGGGTCCGCGTTCTGATAGCCGTGCGGAAGATTGCCCGGGAAGGCGAGCACGTCACCCTCGTCAAGCACGTAGCGTTCGCCGGCGACCGAAAGATTGACCTGACCTTCGAGGCAAGTGAAGTACTCGCGTGTACCAGGAAGATGCGGCGTGCCGCCCATCACTGCACCGGGTGCGAAGTCCATCACCTCCATCACCTCGTCCGGAACCGGTTCCGGCACGAGCGCGCGGATCGAAACTCCGCGTCCCTTGGAACGCGACGCCACCTCATCGGCCGGCCAGTGCCGCACCTTCGCGCGCGGCGCTGCAAGCAACTCGTCGATCGGTACCGCGAGCGCGCCGGCCACTTTCACCAGCACTGCCAGTGAGGGATTGCCGTCGCCGGATTCCAGGTTGGCGATCGTGGAGCGCGGTACTGCGGCCGCTTTCGCCAGGCCGTCCTGGGTGAGCGCGCGTGCGTGCCGCAGGCTTACCAGATTGCGCGCCAGGTGCGCAGCAGTGTGGGAATCGGGCTTCTCGCTCATCTCGGCGCGCATTGTGCCGTGCCGACCGTCCAGGCGCTTGACCGTTCGCCAATGCGCTGGACAGCGATCTCGGATCTCCTGGCTCTGGCTCTTATGTTTCGTGTCATTGCAACGCAACCCCATCCCCGCCCCTGCCCGCGCCCCTTGCAAGGGAGGGAGGAGAACAGAATGAACTCGAAGCAACAGAATTCGCTGCACGGTCTCCGGGTCGCAGTGACCGGCGGAACGTCGGGCCTTGGACTGGCGCTGGTCGAAGCGCTCGCCGCGCGAGGTGCGGCAGTCGCGTTTGTCGCCCGAAATGAAGTGCGGGTCGCCGAAGTCGCAGGCCGGGTTGCCGGTACACACGGCATCACGGGCGACGTGGCGCGCAAGGAAGACATCCACCCGATCGTTCTGCAGATCACCGGTGCGCTGGGCGGAGTCGACGTCCTGATCAACAACGCCTCGACGCTGGGCCCGGTGCCGCTGGCGTTACTTGCCGACACGCAATGCGAGGATCTCGAGGCCGCGCTGACCACCAACGTGGTCGGACCGTTCCGCCTCACCAAAGCGCTGCTCGGCGCGCTCGTTTCTGCCGCACGCGCCGGCAGGCCCGCACTCGTGCTCAACATCATCAGCGACGCGGCGATCAACGCCTACGCCGGCTGGGGCGCATACGGCGCCAGCAAGGCGGCGCTCGCGCATCTGGGTCGCATCTGGGACGAGGAGTTGCACGCTCACGGTGTGCGCGTGATCGCGGTCGATCCGGGCGACATGGATACGCCGATGCATGCGGCCGCGGTACCGGACGCGGATCGCGCGAGCTTGAAGCGCCCGGCAGACGCCGCGCGCGAAATCATGGCGCTCATCGAAGCGCATGCAATGGAGGCCCGCGGTGTTGGCCGCGCACATCCCGAATCAACGCCCGCCTGACGCGCGGCTGCTGGTAGTGGAAAGCGGCGGCCGTTTGCACCATGCCGCGCGCGCCGATCTGGCGCGCTTGCTGCGCGCCGGCGACCTGCTGGTCGGCAACGATGCGGCCACCTTGCCGGCCAGTCTGCACGGGCGGCACGAACGTACCGGCGCCCAGATCGAGGTTCGACTCGCGGGTCGGCGCTCGCTGGCGGCCGATTCTGTGCGCGAGTTCACTGCGGTCGTATTCGGTGCGGGTGACCATAGGACGCGCACCGAGGATCGAACGCTGCCGCCACCTTTGTCGCCCGGTGATGTGCTCGCGCTGGGGCCGCTGCGCGCCCACGTACTCCGGCTGCTCGGGCATGCGCGCTTGATCGAACTTCGTTTTGCCGGCACGCCTGACGCCATCTGGGCTGGCATCGCCCGTCATGGCAAGCCGATCCAGTACGCACACATCGCGCAACCGCTCGCGTTATGGGACGTCTGGACGAGCGTCGCGGCAGCGCCCGCCGCGTTCGAACCCCCATCGGCGGGATTCCTGCTCGACTGGACGCTGATCGCGGCGCTCGAAGCCCGCGGCATCGGGTTTGCCACGCTGACCCACGCGGCCGGAATCTCGTCTACCGGCGACGCGCAGCTCGATGCGCGCCTGCCGTTCGACGAACCCTACCTGCTGCCCGAGGCGACCGTACGCGCGATCGAACGTGCGCATGCGCGGGGTGGTCGCGTCGTCGCTCTCGGGACCACGGTGGTGCGTGCGCTGGAGCATGCAGCGCGCGGCGGCAAGCTTGTTGCCGGCGCAGGCTTGGCGACGCAGCGCATCGGCGCCTCGACGGAGCTGCGGGTGGTTGACGCGATCGTGACCGGGACGCACGAGCCGGGAAGCAGTCACTATGAGCTGCTGCGCGCGTTCGCTGG
>DASQAE010000438.1:0-8326 GCA_035635915.1 Burkholderiaceae bacterium
TTGGGCATTTCCCTCTCCTTCCGCGATAGATCGTTCAGCTCGACGTTTTCAGACCATCGGGCGTATCGAGATCGAGCAGCACGCCACGATCGGCGACGCTCACGCGGTGCGGCGGCTGCATTGCCAGGACGCTGCGTGCGCCATCGTCACCGCTGAGAGCAGCGAGCTCAGCGTAAAGCGAGTTGGCGAACCCGACCGGATGACCACGGCGTTCGCCAAAGAACGCGGCGGCGGTGTCGTAGCCTTCGTGCAGTGCCTGCGCAACGGCGCGGATGCTGCCCGGTTCGATCGCCGGCATGTCCGCCAGTGCGATCACCCATCCCGCGGCGGTTGCGCTGGCCTGCACGCCGCAAGCCAGCGACGAGCCCATACCTTCATGTGCGCGCTCGCAGATCACAAGTTGGCACCCCGCGTCACCAAGCAGCGCATGCAAGCGTTGCTGGCTTGCGTCGTCGGGAGGACGGACCACGGCACAAACGGTTCCGAGTGCCTGAAGCAGGTTGCGCGCTGACGCCAAGGCCAGCGGCACGCCTGCATGCGGACCGGCTGGCGCAGGCTCGAGCAGCTTGAGCCGTCGGCCGCTGGGATCGAAGCGTTGCCCTACGCCAGCGGCGAGCAGGATGCCAACGATTCCTTCCATAGCCGGGTCCTGCTGAGGCAATACTCAGGTTCCCTTTTTTAGCCGGGCGATGATCCAGGCGACCACGCCAGCCGCCATCACGTAGAAAGCTACATGGACCGCCTTTTGCGATTGCGCATAGGTGATGCTCGAATAAAGGAGGTAGGCGCAAGTGGCGATGAAGGCCAGCGGCAGAACGGGATAGAGCGGAACCTTGAACGGCCGCGCAACGTGGGGATACTTGAAGCGCAACACGAACACGGCGATCCCGGTGAGAAGGAAGAAGAACCAGAACACCGGCGCCGTGAACTCGACCATGGTCTTGAAGCCATCGGTTTCGATCGCTCCCAGAACGATCAGGGCAAGCGCCAGCGCGCCTTGCACCAGGAATGCACGCACGGGTGCATCGCGCTCGCCATGCCAGCGGCTCATGAACGCGACGATGGGCCAATCGTTGCCGAGCGCGTAGTTTGTGCGGGCGCCAACGAGCATCGTCGCGTTGATCGACGTAAGCGTGGCAACGGCCACACCGAGGCCGACCAATGTGATCCCGAACGATCCGAACGCCTTACCTACGACGTCCGCCGCGACGGCGTTGCTTTTCTGGATACCGTCGAACCCAAGGCCGTACAGCAACGCGAGCACGAAGACGATGTAGCACGCGGTAATCAGCAGCAACGCGAGCACCAGCGCCTTGAGGATTGCGCGTTTGCCTCCTTTCACCTCCGCCGAGATGTAGGCGGCCTCGTTCCACCCGCCGTAGGTCAGCAGAATGAAGACCATTGCGAGTCCGAACATCGCAGGAAATCCAGAAGACGCCGGCGGCGGCGAGCTGGCGATGGGTGCCGAACCGCCGATCATGAGTCCAGCGACGATGACCAGCACCAGGCCGCCCACTTCGATCAGCGTCAGCACGTTCTGCGTGCGCGCCGACTCGCGCAAGCCGGCGATATTGATCGCGGTGAGCACGATCACCGTGAGCGCGGCGTAGAGCGCAGACGAATAAGGACCGAGCGACAACAACTTCGACATGTAATCGCCGAACACGAATCCCAGCAGGGCGATCGATCCGGTCGTGATCACCGTCACCCGCGCCCAGGCGAAAAAAAAGCTCACATCCTTGCCGTACGCGCGAGTAAGAAAATGATAGTCACCACCCGCGTTGGGAAACGTGGTGGCGAGTTCGGCGTAGTTAAGCGCGCCGATCAACGACAGCACACCACCCAGAACCCAGGCGGCCAGCATCCACTCGACGCTGCCCGTGAATTTGGCAACCAGAGGAGGAACCGAATAGATGCCTGCACCGATGACAATGCCGGTGATGATCATCACCGCATCGAAGCCGGAGAGCGCAGGTTTGGGCGTGGCGATTTTTGGTGCGACGTCCTGACTTGTTGCGGTCGAACTCATGCCGAAGTCTCCCCGATCCAGGCATGCTGCAGGGCCGGCGTCCGCCGCCTAACGCGCGGTCAACGCGCTAGCGGCAAGACGCGGCATCCCAGGTCTTACTCTTACTTCTACTTGTAAAAGCGTTCGCAACCGGCAGCCATCTGCGCCCATTGGGCAGGCCGGGCGCCACCTTGGAGGGAACCGGTGACGCGGCTTTCGGCGCCGCCCGCCGCGTGCAGCGTGCCGCTGACTTCGTTGGCCTTGACCGTGCCGTTGAAGGTGCGCGTTACGCCCTTGTCGTCGTTGAAGGCGAAGGTCAGCTGATCGCCGCGCAACGTCGCCCCTACGAGCGGTTGTTTGGCGCCGCCCTGCGTCGCTTCACCGCTGACCTTCTGAAAGTTCTGGTTCAGCGCCACTGTGGCTTGCAAGCCGGAGTTGTCCTTGAGGGCCCAAGTCCCCGCTACTTTCGCTGGAACGATCCAGAGATATGCGGTCCGGTAGTCGAACTCGGCGGTTTCGTCAGGGCTCCAGTCGCCCATCGTGAACTGGTGCGACGTTACTCGCGTTCCCGGCCGCATGCCGAGAATGCGATGCCGAACGCAAAGGTTCAGTTCCGGCAGCAGGTACATCGTCACGATGTTCGCCTTGGTGAAGTCCTCCTTGAAGATGTCGCCCTGGATGATCTTGGTCTTGCTGCCGACCCCTTCCACCTGCACCATGCAATTGGCGAGCTTGACCATCTCGGGGTTGTATTCGATGCCGAGCGAATTCGCGCCGAAGCTCTTCGCGGCCGCGATCGCGATCTTGCCGTCGCCCGCGCCGAGATCGATCACGTAATCCTGTGCCGTCGTTTTCGCCATACGCAGCATCTTGTCGACTAGTTCGTCCGGCGTCGGCACCCAGACCACGTCCTTGCCGCTTTGTCCGACCTGCGGCTTGAAGGAGGTTTCACAGTCCGAGCGATTCTTCGGCTGCGCCTGCGCATCAGAGAAGACAAGAAGCGCGGCACTTGCGAAAGAAACCGCAGCGAAGCGAGCAATCGATGGCAGCGACATGCAGTTCTCCTTGATTCGACTTCCTGTTTGTTGATCGGCGCGGCGTTGGCGGCGTCAGCCTGCGGCGCTCATCGACGGAGCGCCAGGGGATTTTGCCGCAAACCACATGCCCAGCCTTTCCGTGAAGCCATCTTGGCGGGATTCAGTCCTGTGTCCGGCGCTCTAGGCAGAGCTCGAGGCGAGGTCGAACGGCAGTTGTCGCAGCCGTTTGCCGTTCAGCGCAAACACCGCATTGGCGATTGCCGGCGCGATAGGCGGCGTTCCCGGTTCGCCAATGCCGGTAGGTGGCTCCTTGCTCGGCACGATGTGGACGCTGCACTCGGGCATCTCGTTGATGCGCAGAACGGGGTAGTCGCTGAAGTTCGACTGCTCGACGCGCCCATTTTTCAGCGTTATGCGCCCGTACATCGCCGCTGAAAGCCCGAAGGCCATCGCAGATTGAACCTGTGCTTCGACCGTCAGCGGATTGACGGCAATGCCGCAGTCGACGGCGGCCGTGACCTTGTGCACGCGGATGGCGTTGCCATCGAGCGAAATCTCCACCACCTGCGCGCATACCGAGCCGAAGCTCTCGTGGACGGCAACCCCACGTGCTCGTCCTTTCGGAACCGGTGTCTTGCCCCAGCCGGATTTGTCACGCACGAGTGCGAGCACGTTGCGGTGGCGGGTGTGCTTCGGATCGAGCAACGCGAGTCGATACGCAATCGGATCCATCTTTGCCGTACTGGCGAGCTGGTCGATCAGCGTCTCCATCACGAACGCGGTGTGGGTATGTCCGACCGAGCGCCACCACAGCACTGGAACGTTGACTTCCGGGTGGTGGACGTTGACCTGCATCGCCGGAAGTTTGTACGGCGTGTCGGCAACGCCTTCGATGGTCGTCGCGTCGATGCCGTTTTTGACCATCATCTTTTCGAATGCAGTGCCCTTGAGAATCGATTGGCCGACGATCGTGTGCTGCCACGTGGCCGGCATGCCTTTCGAATCCACGCCGATCGCGACCCGGTGCACGTGCACGGGCCGGTAATAGCCGCCGCGCATGTCGTCCTCGCGTGACCAAATGACCTTGACCGGTGCATCGATGCCGGCTTGTTTCATCGCCTTGGCGACCTGCACCGCCTCGACCACATAGTCGGCGGATGGGTTGGCGCGGCGGCCGAATCCGCCGCCGGCAAAGGTCGTGATGAGGTCCACCGCCTCCGGTTTGAGTCCCGCGGCCTGCGCGGCCAGCACCTGGTCGATCGTCTGGAACTGCGAGCCGCACCAGATCCGCATCGAGTCGGCCTTGAGCTCCACGGTTGCGTTGAGCGGCTCCATCGGCGCGTGCGCAAGGTACGGAAACTCGTACGTCGCTTCGACGGTGTTCGCCACCGCTTTTGCGGCGTCGGCGGCGTTGTCGGCGCGCGCTACCAGGCCCGGTTGCTGTGCGAGTTGTTTGTACTGCGCGAACTGCTCGGCGCTGTCGACGCCGGGCGGGAGATCCCATTCGAGCGCGAGCGCCTCGCGGCCCTGGCGCGCCGGCCAATATCCGGTACCGATGACTGCAACGCCGGTTCCGCCGCGATCAACCGGAATCGGCACCACCGCGTCCACCCCCGCAATCGCACGCGCTTTTGCCGGATCGAAAGGTTTGACCTTGCCACCGAAGACCGGCGGCCTTGCGACCACTGCGACCTTCATGCCGGGCAAGCGCACGTCCATGCCGAAGGTCGCTTTGCCGGTGACCTTCACGCGCGAATCGATGCGTCGCGTTGGCTTGCCGATCAGTTTCCAGTCCGCCGTGTTGGCTTTGACGCCGATGCGTTCCGGCGGCTGCAATTGCATCGCGGCTTCGGCGAGCGAGCCATAGTTGGCGCGTCGTTTCTGGCCGCCGATCTCGATCACGACACCATCACGCGTGTCGAGGCGCGCCTTGTCGGCCTTCCATTTCTGTGCGGCCGCCGTGAGCAGCATGTCGCGCGCCGTCGCGCCGATGATGCGGAACTGTTGCCAGCTCGACGCAATCGACATCGAGCCGCCGGTCATCTGGATGCCGAATGTCGGGTGGGCGTAGACCTGCGCCGCCGGGGCATGTTCGGCGCTGACCTTGTTCCAGTCGCAGTCGAGTTCTTCCGCGATCAGCATCGGCAACGACGTCATCACGCCCTGACCGAACTCGAGCTTGTTGATAAGGATGGTCACGCTGTCGTCCGCGCCGATGCGAATGAACGCAGTTGGCGGGTAGACGAACTTGCGGTTGTCCTGCGCCATCGCGAGGCGGCCGCCCAGCGGCAGCGCGATACCGAGCATCAGCCCTGCGCCGGCTACCCCGGTGGCCTGCAAAAACTCGCGCCGTGAAAGGCGCGTGGCTTGTGACGTCGACAGGCGGGCAAGCACGGAACGCGCGTCGAGATTCATCAGCGATTGCATCGTCGATCTCCTCAGACGAGTGCCTTGGCGGCATCCTTGATGGCTGCACGAATGCGCACGTACGTGCCGCAGCGACAGATGTTTCCTGCCATCGCATCGTCGATGTCCTTGTCGGTCGGTGCCTTCTTCGTCTTCAGAAGCGCGGTCGCTGCCAGGACCTGCCCGGATTGGCAGTAGCCGCACTGAACGACGTCATTGCGCACCCATGCGTCTTGAACCACCTTGCCGACGCGGTCGGACTCCATCGCTTCGATTGTCGTGATCTGCTTCCCACCCAACGCGGAGATGGGCATCGAGCACGAGCGCGTTGGTTGCCCGTCGACGTGCACGGTGCACGCGCCGCAGGCAGCGATGCCGCAACCGAACTTTGTCCCTGTCATGCCGAGCGAATCGCGCAGTACCCAGAGCAGGGGCGTCGAAGGATCGACATCGACCTGCACATCGCGGCCGTTGATATTCAGCTGGTTCATGGAGTTCCCGTCGTTTCCAAGTGAACGCAGGGATCGCGTGCAGCGAATCCCGCAAAGGTGCGAAAATTAGCAGGCCTGCGCACTCGTCGGCTGACACCATCGCGCAACGGCGCGGTGGCTGGGTCACGCGTTGACGTTCACCACCACGCGGCCACGCACCTTTGCGGCGACGATGTCGTGCGCGACGCTCTGGGCGTCGGCGAGTCCGACTTCGCGGGTGATTGCATCAAGGCGCGCAGGGTCAAGTTCACGCGCGAGCGCATCCCAGGCGCGCTCGCGCAACGCCAGCGGACACATTACGGAATTGACGCCGAGCAGTTTCACGCCACGCAGGATGAACGGCGCGACGGTCGCCGGAAAATCCATGCCCTGCGCGAGGCCACATGCGGTGACCACACCCTCGGCGCGCGTCTGCGCGCAGGCGTTGGCGAGCGTGTGGCTGCCAACAGAATCCACCACGCCTGCCCAGCGCTCCTTCTGCAGCGGCTTGCCCGGTGCGGCCAGTTCGCTGCGATCGAGCACGTCGGCAGCACCAAGCGCCTTCAGGTAATCGCTCTCGACAAGCTTGCCCGTCGAGGCCACGACGCGAAAGCCGCGCCTCGCAAGCAGCGTGATCGCGATCGAACCGACGCCACCGCTGGCACCGGTAACGAGAATCTCGCCGGCCGAGGGTTCAACGCCCTGGTCTTCCAGCGCCAGACAACAAAGCATTGCGGTGTAACCGGCAGTTCCTATCGCCATCGTCTGCCGCGCGTCCATGCCGGGCGGAACTCGCACCAGCCAGTCGCCGCGAAACCGCGCTTTCTGTGCCAGCCCTCCCCAATACGATTCACCGACGCCCCAGCCGTTAAGAATCACCTTGTCGCCTACGCGCCATGTGGCGTGCGCGCTGGTTATCACGGTTCCCGCGGCATCGATGCCAGGCACCATCGGCCAGGTGCGCACAATCGGTGACTTGTTCGTCAGGGCCAGGCCATCCTTGTAGTTGACGGTCGAGTAGTCGACCTTGATCGTCACATCGCAACCCGGCGTCGCGGCTTCCAGCTGAGTCTCATCGAGTTCGCGCACGGACGCGGCGAACACGTTCTCCACCTTGGTGAGATAAATGGCCTTGAACATCGAATACTCCTCGGTACCGGACCGCGGCGTGGTGTCGCAGCGAGTCTACCGAGGCAGTTGCAGCGCGGTACGTGCCAGTGAAAATGACCCACTAGCCGTGCGCGTATTGCATTTGGCGTGGCACAATGAACCGCTCTCGCAACCCCCGACATGTGGGCCGGAACGCGGCACCGGCGCAGGGTGGCGAAGGGCAGGTATCTCTGGCGTTTTCCGTTGTTCCACTGCGGCAATCCGCAGTTGAATCCTCCCTTAAGCAGGCGGCGTTCGACCACCTGCCGCTGGCAGCCGTTTGCATCAACGCCTCGGGACAGATCCTGTCGGCCAACGCGGCCGCGCTCGCGCTGGTAGACGTCCGTGCCGACGAGGTCGTTGGCCGCCATCTATCGGTCTACCTGGCCTTTCACCGCCCGCGCGATGCAGCGCGGCGCTGGTCGCGCCTCTGGTCGCGGCTGCAGGACGGCAACAAGATCAAGGTGCGCACGATCGTCACGCTTGTCGATGGCAGGCGCATTCCGCTCGAACTCGACGCCGAGGCGCTGCGTTTTGAGAACGACAGCGTGGCAGCAATCACGATCAAGGACATCTCGGCACAACGCGCTGCCGCGCGTGCGCAACATGCATTGCAGGCGCAGCGTGCGGCGATGGCGCACGGCCCGGGCGGTGCGGCGTGGTTGATCGGCGCCGATCGCCGCGTGGTCAATGCCAGCGCGGCACCCGAGATCTGGCCCGATCTGCAGGCGAACGAGGTGCTTGGTGTTCCGTTCGATCTCCTGCTCGAAGAGTCGGCGAGCCTCGAGTTGCGTTCCATCGTGGAGCAGTTCAGCGCGCAAGCCGGCGCTGACGTGCGCGACTGTGTCTGGCGCTTGCGGTCGAACGGCTCGGCCGGTACGGCGCGCTGGCTTGGAGCACGGGTCACCAATGGTTTGTTCGATCGGAGGTTGCGCGCGGTCGCGATCGTGGGCGAGGACGCGACCGGAAGGATCGGTCTGCAGTCTCGTGCCAATCTGCTCGAGCAGCGCCTGATCGCCTTCGCCGCCAATACGACCGACTTGTTGATGGTGCTCGATGCGAAGGGAATTGTGCGTTACCAGTCGCCGGCCATCGTGCGCACGCTCGGGTTCTCGCAGCACGATTTCATCGGCCGCCACGGATCGACACTGGCTCTGCCAGACGACCAGTATCTCCTCGAAGATGCCATCAGCGTCGCGCTCCAGTCGGATGGTTCGCGCGCACCTGCATGCAAGGTGCGTGTCGTCGATGCGGCG
>DASQAE010000439.1:0-8291 GCA_035635915.1 Burkholderiaceae bacterium
GTTCATCTGTACGGCTGGTCGGTCGCGGTAGGGCGGGCCGGACAGGAACCTGGCGGGAAATCCTCCATTAGGGAGCACGCCGGGTCACTTTTCCTGCGATGGATGACCCGCACTGGCGGGAACACTTGCACCAAGTGCCGGCGGTGCGCTCGTGGTTCTGCGTGCGTGCGCACCGGGGCGCGGCTTTCCTGGAGAAAACTCATGCGGCCTACGTCCGCGACCATTGCCCTCTTGCTCAGTGGCGTGCTTGGTGTTGCCGGCATGGCCACTGCGGCCGACGTCGCGAACAAGGATGAAGCCGTGTCGATGGTGAAAAAAGGCGTCGAATTCATCAAGGTGGTTGGTCCTGAGAAGGGATACGCCGAGATCACAAGCAAGAAGGGCCGATTTCAGGACCGCGACCTGTATCTGGTGGTCTACGGGCTGGATGGCGTGGTGCAGGCACACGGCGCCAACGAGAAGATGGTGGGGCGCAACCTGATCGACGCGAAAGACGGCGACGGCAAGTCGTCGGTGCAGGAGCGGCTCGCACTTGCGCGAAGCAAGAACGCGTTCTGGCAGGACTACAAGTTCACCAACCCGATCACCAAGAAACCCGAGCCCAAGCAGATGTACTGCGAGCGCCTTGAAGCGACCGTGGTGTGCGGCGGCATCAACGGGAAATAGCAAGAATGCAACTCACACGGAGTCTCGACCGATGCGCGTGATGTCGAAAATGCTGGCAGCGCCTGTCGCTGCGGTGGTCTTGATGCTGCTGATCGCCGGTGTGGCCGTGTTGGGAATGCAGGGTCTGCGCGCTGCGCTGGACGATCTGGCCCGCACATACCTCGCTCATCGGCGCACGACCAATACGGTTCGATTTGAACTCGCCTCGGCGTCGGGGCAGCTCTTCCGCCTGTTCACACTGAATGCCAAACCGGATGCCAGGCGCATCGAAGCGGAGCGTGCCGATCTGAAGAGGCGGCTCGGCGAAGCGGCCGCGAAGATGCAAAAGATCGATCTGCCGGACACCACAGACGAGGAAGTCCTGGTCAACGCGGCGGTAGCCGAAATTTACCTGTTCGCCAAAAAAGTCGATGAAGCAATCGAGGTCTCATCGGTCGACCCCAACAACGGGCAGGCAGCGATGGCGAACGTCGATGCGCAATACAAGCGCGCGATCGAAGCGGTGCAAGTGGCCGGCAAGTTCATCAACGATCGCGCCGACGACCTCATCGCACGCGCGCAAGCGAACGCGGCCATCGCGGCGTGGGTCATCTGGGTAACGCTTGCACTTGCCGCCACCTTCGCTTTGACGCTTTCCATCGTGCTCGCGCGCCGCACCGTCGGCGAACTGGCCGGCTTGACCAAGGGCGCGACGGACCTCGCCGGCGGCAACCTCGGCACCGCGTTCACCAGCCGATCCGAGGACGAAGTAGGCGAGATGGCACGCGCACTTGAAGCCATGCGCCAAGCGCTGGTGCGCACGATCGTCGACATCCGCGGCACGTCGGAGTCAATCCGCACCGCCTCCTCGGAAGTGGCGCAGGGTAATCAGAATCTGTCGAGCCGCACCGAGCAGCAGGCGAGCAGCCTGCAGCAGACGGCGGCGTCGATGGAGCAGATGACCAGCACGGTCAAGAACAACGCCGATACGGCCAACCAGGCGAGCCAGCTGGCGAGTGCCGCCTCCGAGGTGGCCGAGCGCGGCGGTGCGGTAGTGGCTCAGGTCGTCTCGCGCATGGGCGAGATCAGCCAGTCGAGCCGCAAGATCGAGGAGATCATTGCGGTCATCGACGGCATCGCCTTTCAGACCAACATCCTGGCGCTGAACGCAGCGGTGGAAGCGGCGCGAGCGGGCGAGCAGGGGCGTGGGTTTGCGGTGGTGGCGAGCGAGGTGCGCAGCCTGGCGCAGCGCAGCGCGCAAGCGGCGCGCGAGATCAAGGGGCTGATTGCCGACTCGGTGGCCAAGGTGGAGTCGGGCAGCGCGCTGGTGAACGAGGCGGGGCAGACGATGGGCGACATCGTGGCGCAGGTGCGGCGGGTGACGGACCTGATCGGGGAGATCACGAGCGCGACGCTGGAGCAGAGTTCGGGCATCGGGCAGGTGAATCAGGCGGTGACGCAGCTCGATCAGATGACGCAGCAGAATGCGGCGCTGGTGGAGCAAAGTGCCGCGGCCGCGCAAAGCCTCAAGGATCAGGCAGATCGACTTGCCCAGACGGTCGCGATGTTCAAGGTAAGCCGGGCGGAAGCAAATATCACCCTCAAATCCGTGCAGGCTAGGGCACAAGGCGTAGCACCGGCAGCCAAGCCGAAGGCAGCGCCGCTGAAAGCGGTTGCGGCAACCCCCGTCGTCGCGATCCAGGCAAACGACGCTTGGGAAGAGTTCTGAGCATCGGTCGGGGTGACGTCAGCGGGCAAGTTGCTCAAACAACTCGATGTGCCTGCGATACGCCTGTTGCGCTTCGGCGACGATCGCTTCGGTATCCGCGGGACCGGCAGGAATCGCATCAAGTCCCGCGCGAAACTGCGCCACCAGCAAGTCGATGTCCTCGGTAGAGCCGAACTGGTAGAACCGCGTGCCGGCCTCGCCAAGGCGTAACTGTTCTGCCACGAGGCGGTAGACGATCTGCCCATCGCTCAAGTCGCCCAGGTAGCGCACGTAGGCGTGCGCGGCAAGCAAACCCGGTTGCCCGTCCGACAACTCGAACAACCTTGCGCGGTAGGCGGCCGCAGCGGGTTTGACGGCAAGATCCTGCGACCAGCCGCTCCCGTGCAGGTAACCCAGATCGTCCTCGAGGTGCCCCAGCCGGAACAGCGCCCGGAACAGGATCGGTTCCAACTGCGGATGGTTGAAGTGGGTTTCCAGCGCCGTCTCGAGGCTGGCATAAATTTCATGCAGGTTGCGCAGCAATACGCAGTAGCTGACGCGGTCGATGCGCCCCTGCAGCACCATCTGCATGATGCCGCTGTGCTGCGCCTGGCGGTACAGGTCGCGCGTATCGAGCTTGAGCTGCGCCCTCAAACCGAGGCCGGCCGTACCGGGCTGCGCGCCTTCCGCGCTGGATGAGGCGTCCGTCGTCAAAGCCGGCGTCCTGTCTGGCGATTCCCGTGGGAGTCGGGCATTGCCCGCGAGTTCATGCATGCGATGCCCAGTTTACGGGGAGGACCACACTGCCCCGTGTGCATATTCGGCTTTCCGCCTGTGGACCGGCCGTAGCGTTGCCAGCACTTGTCCCTTACGCCGGTGGCGCCGCTCCCGCTGCAAGCCGCGCTGGTGGCACACTTGGGCGATTAACTCCCGGCCGTGGCTGGTTTGCATGATCGACAAGGTGTTTGAATCCGCGGCGGCCGCGCTGCGCGACGTCAAGGACGGTGCCACGGTGATGATCGGTGGCTTCGGAACTGCGGGCCAGCCCGCCGAGCTGGTCGATGCATTGATCGCGCAGGGCGCACGCGATCTCATCATCGTCAATAACAACGCGGGTAACGGCGAGACCGGCCTGGCAGCGCTGCTCAAAGCGCGGCGCGTCAAGAAAATCGTCTGCTCGTTCCCGCGCCAGATCGATTCGTATCACTTCGATGCGCTCTATCGCGCCGGCGACCTCGAGCTCGAACTGGTGCCACAGGGCAACCTGGCCTGTCGCATCGAGGCCGCGGGCAGCGGCCTGGGAGCGATCTACACGCCGACCGGCTTCGGCACCCGGCTTGCAGAGGGCAAGGAGACACGGCGTATCGATGGGCGCGACTATGTGCTCGAGTTCCCGATTCGCGCCGATTTCGCGCTGATCAAGGCCGAACGCGGCGATCGCTGGGGCAATCTCACCTATCGCAAGGCGGCGCGCAACTTCGGTCCCATCATGGCGCGCGCCGCCGAATGCACCGTGGCGCAGGTAAGCGAGGTGGTGCCGCTGGGCGCACTGGATCCGGAAGTGATCGTCACGCCGGGGATCTTCGTGCGGCGCGTGGTGGCGGTCGGCGCCGGGCGCGCCGGGGCGTAGGACCACATCGATGAATCCGCTCAGCCGCACCCAGCTCGCCGCGCGGGTTGCGCGCGACATTCCTGAAGGGGCTTATGTCAATCTCGGCATTGGCGCGCCGACCCTGATCGCCAATTTCCTGCCCAAGGATCGCGAGATCTTCCTGCACAGCGAGAACGGCATCCTCGGGATGGGGCCGGCACCGCCGCAGGGACAGGAGGACTGGGACCTGATCAACGCGGGCAAACAGCCGGTGACGCTGCTCACCGGTGGCGCGTACTTTCATCATGGCGACTCGTTCGCGATGATGCGTGGCGGGCATCTCGACATCTGCGTGCTCGGTGCCTTCCAGGTTTCAGCAAGCGGCGATCTCGCCAACTGGCACACCAGCGAAGCGGATGCGATTCCCGCGGTGGGCGGCGCGATGGACCTTGCAGTGGGCGCGCGCCAGGTTTTCGTGATGATGGATCACCAGACCAAACAAGGCGAAGCGAAGATTGTCGAACGCTGCACCTATCCTCTGACCGCGGCGGCGTGCGTCGATCGGATCTACACCGATCTTGCGGTGCTCGACGTCACCGAGCAGGGCCTGATCGTGCGCGAAATGGTCGCAGGCCTGTCATTCGAGGAATTGCAGCGCCGGACGGGGGCGCCGCTTGCGCGCGGGTAGTTCGCACAACACGGAGCACGAGATGAACGAAGCCTATATCTGCGATGCGATTCGCACCCCGATCGGCCGCTACGCGGGCGCGCTCGCGAGCGTGCGCACCGACGATCTTGCGGCCTTGCCGCTGAAGGCGCTGATGGAGCGCAACAAATCGGTCGACTGGGGCGCGGTCGACGACGTGGTCTACGGCTGCGCCAACCAGGCGGGCGAAGACAACCGCAACGTGGGTCGCATGGCGTTGCTGCTCGCCGGACTGCCGCAGGAAGTGCCGGCCGATACCGTGAACCGGCTCTGCGGCTCGAGCCTGGACGCGCTCGCGATCGCCGCGCGCGCGATCAAGTGCGGTGAAGCTGATCTGGTCATCGCGGGTGGCGTGGAAAGCATGTCGCGTGCGCCGTTCGTGATGCCGAAGGCCGGCGAGGCGTTCGCGCGCACCAATGCGGTCTATGACACGACGATCGGCTGGCGCTTCGTCAACCCGCTGATGAAAACAAAGTACGGCATCGACTCGATGCCGGAGACCGCCGAGAACGTTGCAGAACAGTTCGGCATCGCGCGCAAGGACCAGGATGCATTCGCGTTGCGCAGCCAGCAACGCGCCGCTGCCGCGATCAAGTCGGGTCGGCTGGCGCAGGAGATCGTGCCGGTCACGTTGCCGGCGAAAAGGGGCGATCCGGTGGTCTTTGCGGTCGATGAGCATCCGCGCGAAACAACGCTGGAGTCGCTTGCCAAGCTCAAAGGCGTGGTCAAACCGGAAGGCACCGTGACGGCCGGCAACGCATCCGGCGTGAACGACGGCGCCTGCGCGTTGATCGTCGCGTCAGAGGCAGCTGCACGCAGGTTCGCTCTGACTCCGCGCGCGCGTGTCGTGGCCGCGGCGGTGGCTGGAGTGGCGCCGCGCATCATGGGTGTTGGTCCTGCGCCGGCGACGCGCAAGGTGCTCGAGCGCGCCAAGCTCAAGCTCGCACAGATCGACGTGATCGAATTGAACGAAGCGTTTGCGGCGCAGGCGCTTGCGGTCACGCGCGATCTGGGGCTGCCGGACGACGCCGCGCACGTGAATCCGAACGGCGGCGCGATTGCACTCGGTCATCCGCTCGGCGCAAGTGGCGCGCGACTTGCCACGACGGCCTTGTATCAGCTCCATCGCACCGGCGGCCGGTACGCGTTGTGCACGATGTGCATCGGCGTCGGGCAGGGGATTGCGGTGGTGATCGAACGTGTGTGAAGGGCCATCGTTATTCAGCCCCCACCCCAGCCCTCCTTTCCCTCCCCCGCCTGCGGGGGAGGGTTAGGGTGGGGGCCCCAAAGCTCGTAGTGCAAGAATCAGCGACAGCCCGCTTCGACAGAGTGCTCCAATGAACCTCACCTCCCTCGTTGAACCCGACCGCGTCCACAAGACCGTCTACACCGACCCCGCGATTTTCGAGAGCGAGATCGAGAAGATCTGGGAAAAAATCTGGGTCTACTGCGGTCACGAGTCGCAAGTCCCCGCGCCCGGCGACTACTACGCCGTGAACATCGGGCGCCAGCCGATGATCATGGTGCGCCAGGGCAACGGCAAGGTCGATGTGCTCTACAACCGTTGTCCGCACCGGGGTACGCAGCTGGTCGGCAATCTCAAGGGCAACACCGGCAACACGTTTGTCTGCTCGTACCACGCGTGGAGTTTTTTCCTCGACGGCAGCGTGCGCGCGATCCCGCTCGCCAAGGGTTACGAGGGCACGCGCATGACGAAAGAGAACCCGGATTGCAACGTCCGGCGGGCCGCGCGAGTGGATAGCTATCGCGGGTTCGTTTTTGCCAGCCTCGCGCAGGAAGGACCATCGCTGAAGGACTTCCTCGGCGAGGCGAAGGTCGCGTTCGACGACATGTGCGACCGCTCGCCGGTTGGTGAAGTCGAAGTAGTGCCCATCTGCCACCGCGTGGTGCAGCACTCGAACTGGAAGTTCTTCATGGAGAACCAGCTCGATGCGCTGCATCCGTCCGTCACCCACCAGTCCACCGGCATCGCGGCGGGGCGGGTGGAGAAGCGGCTGAAAGCGGAGCGTGGTGCCGCGCCGCTCTACTACCACTATCTCTCGGCGTTCGCCTCCAGCTTCGAACTCTGGGACAGCGTGCAGACGATCAATTTCCCGCGCGGGCACGGCATCCTCAAGGCCTACATGGGCTTGCGGCCGCAAGACCCGGACACACTCGAGTACGAAGGGCTGCTCAAACAGGCATATGGCGAGCAGAAGACGGAGGAATACCTCTCACGCAGCATCCACCACGTGCTCGTGTACCCGTATCTCTCGGTGCAGTCGCCGCTGCAGCAATTGCGTTGTCTGCGCCCGCTCTCGCCCGACAAGACGCTCTCCGAGATCTGGCACTTCCGCCTCAAAGGCGCGCCAGAGGCTATCTACCGCCGCAGCCTTTGGTACTACAACCTGGTCAACTCGCCTGCAACGATGATCAACGCAGATGACCTGGAGAACTGGACCAAGGGTCAATGGGGCCTTATGTCCAACGGCGGCGACTGGGTGAGCTTCCACCGTTACGCCGGTGACGATCGGGTGGAAAACGGCGTCACCTATTCGAACCACGGCACGTCGGAGGCGGTGATGCGCAACCAGTTCCGCGCCTGGACCGAATACCTGGCTGCATGAGGAGCGCGCGATGAGCAATCCGACCAAGGCGATTCCAACGGCAGGTCCCAGCTTCGAACACCTGCTCGCACAGGATGTGGTGATCGAGGGCACACCGGGCACCGCGCGCACGGGTGCGCAAGCGATCGATCCGCAGCATTCACCGGTCTCGCCGCTATCGCGCTCAGCCGGCGGCGCGCGGACCTTGCCCAAGCCCGGCTTGATCGTCGATGTCGCGCTTCAGCGCGAAGTGGAGCAGCTGCTTTATCTGCAGGCCGAGATTCTCGACGGCAAACACTGGCAGGCTTTCATCGATTTGTTCGCTGACGACGGCGTGTACTGGATGCCGGTGACGCCGGAGCAGACCGAATGGGAAGGCTCGCCGTCGATCTTCGCCGAAGACAAACTGATGATGGAGATCCGCAAGGGGCGCGTGTCGCATCCGAACGCGTGGTCGCAGGCGCCGATGTGGGAGACCAATCACGTCGTGAGCCACGTGGCGATCGAATCGACCAGCGGCGGGGTTATCCAGGGCCGCTCACGCTTTCACATGATGGAGCTGCGGCGCGACGACGTGCGCCATTTTGGCGGCAGCTATCGCCACACGCTGGTGCGCGATGCGACTGGGGCGCTGCGCATTCGTTTGCAGCGCGTCGATCTGTTTAACAGCCAGGCGCCGTTCGACTACGTGTTGCAGATCTGGGTCTAACTTGTCATCCCGAGCGAAGCGAGGGATCTCGGTGCCACAACGACCGAGATTCCTCGCCGTTGGCTCGGAATGACACCTCCACTTCACTTCGCGAGGTGATTTTCGTGATCGAATCGGCGCTCAGAAAAACCATAATCGCTCTTCTCGCGGCACTGCTTTCGGCAACCGCGTTCGCGGCGGACAAGATAAAGGTCGGTTTCGTCAGCACGCTCTCCGGACCGTCATCGGCACTCGGTATCGATATCCGCGACGGTTTCCTGCTCGCCGTGAAATTGAACGGCGGCAAGCTCGGCAGCCTGCCGGCCGAGGTGCTGGTGAGCGACGAT
>DASQAE010000440.1:0-1759 GCA_035635915.1 Burkholderiaceae bacterium
CGCCGGTGTCGGTTGCAGTGGCCGCCGGTGAAATTCGCGCTGCCACCGCGGCGGCCGAGCCACCGGAGGATCCGCCGGGGACGGCGCCGGTGTCCCACGGGTTGAGCACGTTGCCAAACGCGCTGTTCTCGTTGGACGACCCCATCGCGAATTCGTCGCAGTTGCATTTGCCGAGGCAGACCATGCCTGCCTCTTTGAGGTTGGTTACCACGGTCGCGTCGAACGGACTCATGTATCCGCTGCCGTCCGTGTTGAGCAGGATGCGGCTCGATGCGGTGGAGCTCCACTCGCGCGTGACGAAGACGTCCTTGTGCGCAAGCGGTACGCCGAGCAGCGGCCCGGTCTCGCCGCGCGCCCGGCGTGCGTCGGCTGCGCGCGCCTGCGCCAGCGTGGCGTCCGGCCGGACGTCGAGAAACGCGTTCAGATTCTTGTGCGCGTTTACCCGCGCGAGGTAATGCTCGGCGAGTTCGACCGCCGAGATCTTTTTTGCATCCAGCTGGCGGCCGAGTTCGGCGATCGATGCGTGGGCAAGATCGCTCACTCGATCACCCGCGGCACGAGGAAAAGGCCGTCGGCCTGCGCGGGGGCGTTGCGCATGTTTGCAGCGCGATCGCCGGGTCCGGATGCACAGATCGCGTCCTCGCGCAGGCGCTGGTTGCCGCCCAGCGGATGCGACATGGGCTCGACTCCGTCCGTGTTGACGCGCTGCATCTTCTCGATCATCGCGAAGATGTCGTTCAGTTGCGCCAGCGTGGCGGTTGCTTGCGTTTCGTTGATCTCGATGCGCGCCAGATGGGCGATGCGGTAGACGTCGTCGCGGGTCAAGGACATGGTTTCAGATCACTTGCAAGAGGGTATACCAGCCGACTGGATGACACCGAAAACGGCGTGTCCCGTGCAGGGAAAACAAAGGTTTGCGGCGAAGCTCGCGCTTGCTTAGCGTATTATCGCGCACCGATTCGCAAGGTCGGCCCTTGGCTGCCGCACGCAGCGCGGGTCGTCGATCCCTGACTCCTGAAGCGTCGCCCGATGTTCGGTTTTTTGCGCAGCTATTTTTCCAGCGATCTCGCGATCGATCTCGGCACCGCCAACACGCTCATCTACGTGCGCGGCAAAGGCATCGTGCTCGACGAACCTTCGGTGGTCGCGATCAGCCATGAAGGCGGTCCGAACGCCAAACGCTCGATCCGCGCGGTTGGACGCGAAGCCAAGCAGATGCTCGGCAAGGTGCCCGGCAACATCGAAGCAATCCGGCCGATGAAAGACGGCGTGATCGCCGATTTCACCGTCACCGAGCAGATGCTCAAGCAGTTCATCAAGATGGTTCATCCGTCGAGCCTGCTCGCGCCCAGCCCGCGCATCATCATCTGCGTGCCCTGCGGTTCGACCCAGGTCGAGCGGCGCGCCATCAAAGAGTCGGCTGAGGCAGCGGGCGCGTCGCAGGTGTTCCTGATCGAAGAGCCGATGGCTGCTGCAATCGGCGCCGGGCTGCCTGTATCCGAGGCATCCGGCTCGATGGTGGTCGACATCGGCGGCGGTACCACCGAAGTCGGCATCATCTCGCTGGGCGGCATGGTCTATTCGGGATCGGTGCGCGTCGGCGGCGACAAGTTCGACGAAGCCATCATCAACTACATTCGCCGCAACTACGGCATGCTGATCGGCGAACCAACTGCCGAAAGCATCAAGAAGGAAATCGGCTCCGCCTTCCCCGGGTCCGAAGTGCGGGAGATGGAAGTAAAAGGGCGCAACCTCTCCG
>DASQAE010000441.1:0-1609 GCA_035635915.1 Burkholderiaceae bacterium
CTCTCCAGCGGCGGCTCCTACACGTTGATCGACGACTACGGCCATCACCCGGTGGAAATGGCCGCCACGATCGATGCGGTGCGCGGCGCGTTCCCCGATCGACGCGTGGTGCTCGCGTTCCAGCCGCATCGGTATACACGCACGCGCGATTGTTTCGAGGACTTCGTCAAGGTCTTGTCGACGGTCGATGTGCTGTTGCTCACCGAGGTCTACCCCGCCGGTGAAGCGCCGATCGTCGCTGCCGACGGGCGCGCACTGGCGCGCGCGGTGCGGGTGGCAGGCAAGGTCGAGCCCATCTTTTTGGAGAACGTCGAGGAACTGGGAGATTCGATCCAGGCGGCGGCGCAAAGTGGCGACGTGGTCGTGACGATGGGCGCGGGCTCGATCGGCGGGGTAGCCAGCCGTCTTGTTTCCGTGCGAGGTGCTGAATGACAACGCACACGATCGATCCGAAATCGCTAGGCAAGGTCGGAGTGCTTTTTGGCGGGCGCTCGGCGGAACGCCAGATTTCGGTCATGTCCGGCACTGGGGTGCTGCAGGCCTTGCAGGAGCGCGGTGTCGATGCGCATGCCTTCGATCCCGGCACGCAATCGGTGGCGCAACTCGCCGCTGCTGGTTTCGATCGCGCGTTCATCGCGTTACACGGGCGCTTCGGCGAAGACGGAACCATCCAGGGCGTGCTCGAATGGCTGCGCATTCCCTATACGGGCAGCGGAGTGCAGGCATCGAGCATCGCGATCGACAAGGTCACGACCAAGCGCATCTGGGAATACGAGGAACTGCCGACGCCCGCGTGGCAGGTGCTTACCGCTGCCACTGATTGGAAACGTGTCGTCGCCGTGCTCGGTGATGCACTGATCGTCAAACCCGCACGTGAAGGTTCGACGATCGGCATCACCAAGGTTTTGACCCACGATAACGACGAACTTGCAGCGGCGTACCAGGAGGCGGCTAAACACGACGACGTGGTTCTGGTCGAGGAACTGGTGCGCGGGCGCGAACTCACCTGCGCGATTCTTGGCGAGGGCGCAGGGGCGCGTGCGTTGCCTTTGATCGAGATCCACGCACAGGGCGAGAACTACGACTATCAGAACAAATACTTTACCGACACCACGCAGTACTTGTGCCCGGCGCCAATCGCAGCCGAACTCGCGCGCGAGATCGAGCAGCTTTGCGTGCGCGCCTACAACGCGGTCGGCGCTTCGGGCTGGGGTCGGGTGGACGTGATGTTGCACGTCGATGCCCGCGGCGATCTGCCCTACCTGCTCGAAGTCAATACATCGCCGGGCATGACAAGTCACTCGCTGGTGCCGATGGCCGCGAAGGCGGTCGGCATGAGCTACGCCGACCTGGTGCTCGAGATCCTGTCGCACGCGTCGCTGAAGGTGCCGGAATGAGCGCCGCACGGCCGCTCCGAAGGCGCTCGCTCCCCCTTGGGGGGACAGCGCGCAGCGCGAAGGGGGCAACACCGAGCGCCGCACGGCCGCTCCGAAGGCGCTCGCTCCCCCTTGGGGGGACGGCCCGTAGGGCCAAGGGGGCGCATTGACTGCCGCTACGATTGGCGGCAAAGCCATTGTTCCAGCGCGCCCGGAACGTTCCGCCGGCGTCT
>DASQAE010000442.1:0-3745 GCA_035635915.1 Burkholderiaceae bacterium
GTCACCGGGATCGCGAAAGGCGCGGGCATGATCCGGCCCGACATGGCAACAATGCTCGGTTTCGTCGCCACCGACGCATCAATCGCCGCGCCCGTGCTGCAAGCCCTGGCGCAGCATGCGGCCGATCAATCGTTTAATCGAATCAGCGTCGACGGCGATCAGTCGACCAACGATTCCTTCGTCTTGGTCGCCAGCGGCGCCTCCGGCGCACGGCCGATCGTTTCCGCGGACGATCGGCGCTACGCGCCGCTTGCACAAGCGATCACGGACGTCGCCACGCAACTGGCGCAGTCGATCGTGCGCGACGGCGAGGGCGCGACCAAGTTCATCGAGATCCGGATTGAGGAGGCAGGCAACGTCGAGGAAGCGGCGCGCGTTGCTTATTCGATCGCGCATTCGCCGCTGGTCAAGACCGCCTTTTTTGCCTCCGACCCGAATCTCGGCCGCATTCTGGCCGCAATCGGAAACAGCGGTATTGCCGATCTGGATGCCGGCCGCGTTCAACTGTTTCTCAACGACGTGTGGGTGGCGCGTAACGGAGGCCGTCATCCGGAATACCGGGAGGAGGACGGTGTTCGTGTCATGAAGGGCGCCGAGATCCTGGTGCGGGTGCAACTCGGGCGGGGTGACGCGTCGACCACGGTTTGGACGTGCGATCTTTCGCACGACTACGTTTCGATCAATGCCGACTACCGCACCTGACGAGGCGCCTTTGGCCGATTCATTGACGCAGAGACTCGAGTCACTACTGGATCGGCTCGAGGCGCTTCTGCCGCCGGTTGCGCATACGGACTGGAGCGCATCGGCATTCCGCTGGCGCACGCGCCAGTATCTCGGCGTGCGCATCGGTTCGCTCGAGGCCGTGCATCGCATTGCGCGTATTGCGCCGGAGGACCTGCAGCACGTCGACGCACAGAAAGACGCGGTCTTGCGCAATACGCAGCAGTTCGTGCGCGGCTTGCCGGCCAACAATGTGCTGCTGACCGGCGCTCGTGGCACAGGCAAGTCATCGCTGATCCGCGCCTGTCTGGTGCAGTTTCAGGCCGACGGCCTGCGCCTGATCGAAGTCGACAAGCACGAACTCATCGACCTGCCCGACATCGTCGAACGTGTTGCCGGCCGCAGCGAACGGTTCATCGTGTTCTGCGACGATCTTTCCTTCGATGAGGGCGAAGGCTCGTACAAGGCGCTTAAAGCCGCACTCGACGGTTCGGTCGCGGCGCCGTCCGAAAACATTCTTATCTATGCCACCTCCAATCGGCGTCACTTGATGCCCGAATACATGCGCGAGAACCTGGACACGAAGTACCAGGAGGACGGTGAAATTCATCCGGGCGAAACGGTCGAAGAAAAGATTTCCCTGTCCGAACGCTTCGGCTTGTGGCTTTCGTTCTATCCATTCCGTCAAGACGACTATCTCGACATCGTTGCGCACTGGCTGACGCACTACGGCGCGGACACCAGTTTGATCGAGGCGGCGCGCACCGAGGCGCTGCAGTTCGCGCTGCTGCGTGGGTCGCGCTCGGGCCGGGTGGCATTGCAATTCGCACGCGACGTCGCGGGCCGTCATGGCCTCGCCTTGGGCGCATGACGCTGCTTCCGGCGCGCAAAGTCACCGAGGTCGCGGTCGGCGTTCTAGTCCGTGCCGATGGCGCTGTTTTGCTTGCCGACCGGCCTGCGGGCAAACCGTATCCGGGGTATTGGGAATTTCCGGGCGGCAAGATCGAGCCGGGCGAAAGCGTCGCGCAAGCGCTGGCGCGAGAACTGCACGAGGAACTCGGCATTTCCGTCGCGGCAAGCACACCGTGGGTGACCTTCGAGTTCGACTACCCGCACGCGTACGTACGCCTGCACTTCGAGCGCGTCTACGACTGGCACGGGACGCCGCATCCGCGCGAAGGCCAGCGCCTGGTTTTTTGCCTTCCCGCCGCGACGCCGCCCGCGCCGTTGCTTCCAGCGGCGATCCCTGCGCTGCGCTGGCTCCTTCTTCCGGATGTGCTCCGGCTTACAGGCCGCAAGCAGTCGAACATCGGTCCCCTGCTTGCGGTCGATGAACTCGACGCGGCGCGCGCGCGGCCGTCGGGAGAATGGGTTGGTGCGTTCGTAGATACGCGCGCAGATCTCGAGGGTGCGGCCAAGCTACCGTGTGACTTCGCAGTCGTCGGTCCGGTCCTGACGGACCCACGGGGGTCCGACAAGCCTGGTCTCGGTTGGCGCGGCTTTGAAGACCTTGCACATCGGGCGCCGCTTCCTGTCTTCGCGTTCGGCGGGGTCGTTGCTTCGGATCTCGATCAGGCGCGACGGCACGGCGCCCATGGCGTCGCGCAGTCAGTGCCCGCGGCGTGACCTTGAGGCCTCGGCTCCGTCGCTAGTCTCATCGTGCGGTGTTTCGTCCTGAGTGCCCGGGACCACGTGACGCTCAGCGGCCCAATCGCCGAGATCTACGAGTTTGCAGCGCTCGGAACAAAACGGCCGCCAGCGGCTGTCGGCCACCCACGCAACGTGTTTGCCGCAGGTTGGACATTCGACTTCGTGCGTCATGGTGCTGCTCAGACAACAGCTAGAACGCGCACAGCGCCAGCTCGAACGGTACGTCGCGATCAATCGAGCGCGCTTTCAGCTCGTGATCGGTCGAAGTGAAGCGGATCCACAGCGCGTACTTGTTGGCGCTGATCTCAGGAATTGCGGCTAGTTCGCTGGGCACCCGCACCTGCAACAGTGCGTAGGTCCGGCCTTGCAGCATCTGCTGGAATGAACCCTGCACTGCCACTTGCTGGCTGCGGTGTGCCGTCTCGCGCAGCAGGCGCAAGACGATGCCAAGCGCGGCATTAAATTGGGTCAACGGGCGCAGCCAGTTCTCCAGGTCGGCGCCGCGCGCTTTGGCGTCGCGCATCAGCCATGCGTGATACGAGGGCAGGTCGAACTCGCATGTACCGCCCGGGATACTGGCGCGGCTGCGAATGCTGGTGAGCCACTCGTTTTCGCGTAGCTGCTGGCCGGCTTTGCCCGGCGTCGCGTTCAGGGCCTGCTGCGCGCTTTCGATGTTCGTCAGTACCGCTTCGAGCGCGGTCTCCGAAACTTGCGGGTTATTGCGCAGCGCGAGCAGCGACTGTTTGTGACGCTCCAACTCCTGCAGCAGATCGCCCTTCAAATCGGCGCGTGACGTGACCTCGAGGATCTCGAACAAGGTCAGGAGAGCGGTGTGATGGCTGTATGGATGGTCCTGGGCGCAGAAGAACCCGAGCTTGTCGAACAGGTCCTCGAGCCGCAGCAGCGTCCGAACGCGTTCGCTGAACGGATACTCGTACAGGATCGTGGGCGCGCCTGAAGCACTCATGGCCCGGCCAAGATATCACACGCCTCCGAGGCGACGTGCCGCGGCCAGGCTCGAATAGAGGTCATGCAGGCGTACCACCCGGCGCGATAGCGCTTGCGCATCGCTCTCGTTCACGATCACGTCGTCGGCCGCGGCAAGGCGCGCCTGGCGGGTGGCCTGTTGTTCGATGATCTTGCGCACCGCGTCCACATCGAGGTTGCTGCGGCGCTGCACGCGTTCGATCTGTATTGCCGCCGAACAATCGACGACCAGCACACGATCGACGCGCTGCTTCCAGTTGCCGGCTTCGACGAGCAGAGGGATGACGAGTACCACGTAAGGAGCGTGTTGCGCCGCTTGTTTCGCCTCGGCTTCGGTGGCGACGCGAATCAAGGGATGGAGGATCGCCTCGAGACGCCGTTTTGCGGT
>DASQAE010000443.1:0-2273 GCA_035635915.1 Burkholderiaceae bacterium
TTTTACGGCGCGTCGGTGCAGGTGCTGGAGCGGGATACGAATTCCAGCACGCTGGTCTGGGTGATCGACCTGCTACCGAACGAGTTGGCCCCGGCGATCAGCGCGATGGCGGCGCAGGGCGCGGCCGCGATGCAGAAGCACTTCGGCTGACGACAAAAAGGAATGGCGCGCGGAGTCGAACTCCGCGCGCCATAGCACTGCGCCGCTGCGCACAGCGCGGCTGGTGCGTTTGCCTTACTGCTGGGTGATGTCGAAGCCCGGGCCGCCGAACAGCAAGTCCCACCCTGGGCCGCCGATGAGAACGTCGTTGCCGGGCCCGCCGAACTCGATATCGTTGCCGGTGCCGCCACGGATGACGTCGTTGCCGCGTCCGCCAAAACCGACGTCGTTGCCGGCGCCGAGGTCGATGTAGTCATTGCCGTCGCCGCCGCTGACCACGTCGTTGCCGGCGCCGCCGAACAGGATGTCGCGCCCGCGTCCGCCGTCGATGCGGTCATTGCCACCACGTCCTGCGATCACGTCGTTGCCGTCGCCGCCCTTCAGGACGTCGTCGCCGCTGCCGCCGATCATCACGTCGTTGCCGCTGCCGCCGTCGGCATGGATGTCGGCGGTGACGTTGCTGTCGACCACCAGCGTGTCGTTGCCGGCGCCCAGGTGAAAGTTGGTGTTCTCCAGCTGTTGCTTGGTCATGTATTGCTTTTGGCCGTTGATGTCCACTTCATACAGGCCGAGCGCGCCCAGGAGTCCGGGCGCCTTCGAAATGTGGACGTTGTCGTTACCGGGACCGGTGTAGACGTTGTTACCGATGGTGATCGGGAAGAGGGACATGGCGTTGCTCCGTTAAGTCAGTGGGTTGGGGTTCGGCGATACAGCCAAAGTTTTCCGCATCGCTAGCCTCCATTTAAGCCGCTGGTGCATGTCGCGCCTAGACGGGGCGTGCTCTAGCTAGGAGCGGTCCGTATCGGGGTGGCCGCAATCGCGAACGGCAAACGCAGCGCGTCAACGCGAATTTTCTTTGAACCGGAAACCGCGCTACTGCAACTGAAGGGCACGGCCAAGGGAAAACAATCAAAGCCGGGCCTCGACCGCCGCCTTTACGCGCTTCGCGCAGACTTGCGCCTCGGACCACTATGACGATGCTTCCGATTCATGCTTCGGCCCGTCTCGTTTTCCCGCTAGCCGTTGCAGCGTTTGCGGCGCTGATGGGTTGCACCTCGGTCGCACCCCAACGACCCGCCGCAGACAACCAAACTCCCGAACGAAGGACTGCCGCCGCACCGGCGCCGGTCCAGCCGATCGCCAATTTTTCGCCCGCGCTGCGCTGCATGGACACGCTGCTGCTCGACTACGGCGCGCGCGACCTCACCGTGATCGTCGAGGACCTGGCCGACCAGACCAAGGGCACGGGCGGTGGCGCCAAGGACACGCTGAACGCAGTGGTCGCAGACATGACCCAGCGCAGCCGCGCAATCCGGCTGGTCGCCTCCGGCAAGGACTGGGGCAACACGGTGAACGCCATGCTGGCGCTCAAACAGGAGCAGTTTGCGGTCACGCCGCAATACGCCTTGCGCGGATCGATCAACCTGCTCGACAACCAGACCGTGCAGCGCAACGGTGAAAACGTGGCCGCGTCGGTGCTCGGTATCGATCTGACGATGCTCACCACGCAGGATCTGAGCGTCGTCCCCGGCATCGCCACCCGCAATTCGGTCGTGCTTTTCAAGCAAGGCAAGGCATACGACGGCAAGGCGGAGATCCGCAAGTTCGGCGTCAATTTCGGCCTGTCGGCCTCCGGCGGCGACGTGGTCGGACACGCGTCGCGCGCACTGGTCGAACTCGCTTCGATCGAACTGTTCGGCCGTCTCGCGCGCGTGCCGTATTGGACCTGCCTCGGAATGACGGAGGCTCACGAGGGCGTGGCGGCCGAGATCCAGGGCTGGTACGACACGATGGCGAGCCAGCCGTCCGAGATCATCAGGTACTTCCAGACCCAGCTGCGCGCGCGGCGCATCTACGAAGGCCCGATCGATGGCGCCATCAACGCGCAACTCAAGGAAGCGGTGGCGCGTTATCGCGAGGCGCTCGGCCTGACCCGCGAAAACAAGATCTCACTCGATTTCTTCAAGGCTTACCTCGCTGCCGACCATCGCGAGATCGAGGGCAAGCTCGCGCCGACGGCGCCCGCTCCCACTCAGGTCGCAGCGGCCCCGGCGCCAGTTCCAGCGGTGACAGCGCCAATCGCACCGCGAGCGGACACGGTGATGGTCGTGACC
>DASQAE010000444.1:0-2425 GCA_035635915.1 Burkholderiaceae bacterium
GCGGCGGGCGTGAATCGCGCCGCGGCACTGGTCATCACTTATAACAACACTGCATCGGCGCTCAAGGTGATCCATTTCGCGCACGAAATGAATCCGCGCCTGCCGATTATCGTGCGCACGCAGGATGACAGCGACCTGGAGCGCTTGCAGAAGGCCGGTGCCACCGAAGTCGTGCCCGAAATCTTCGAGGGCAGCCTGATGCTCGGTTCGCACGCGCTGGTGCTGCTCGGTGTGCCGCTGCAGCGCGTGGTGAAGCGCGTGCGTGAAGCGCGCGACTCGCGCTACCACCTGCTGCGCGGCTACTTCCACGGCGCGGACGACCCGCCCGAATTCGACGACGAGGTGCACGAGCGCCTGCACTCGGTTCCGATCGAAGACAACGCCGCGGCGGTGGGCCGGACCATCGGCGAACTGCAACTCTCTGCGCTCGGCGCCGAGGTGACTGCGATACGCCGCCGCGGAATTCGTGGCGCCGATCCGAGCGTCGACCTCGTGCTCGAGTCCGGGGACGTTGTCGTGTTGCGTGGAACGCCGGATGCGCTGGAACTTGCCGAAGGGCGTTTGCTCGAGCGGTAGCCGTATCTGCTCACGCGGCGCGCAGATAACGCGCGCACACGTTCGCAAGGTTATGCAGGAGTATCGGTTTGGCGAGAAAGTCGTCCATGCCGGCTGCGATGCAGCGGGCGCGGTCGTCGGCGGTTGCATTGGCCGTCACGGCGACGATCGGGGTTCGTGCCCGTTCCCGGCGGCGCTCGCGCTCGCGCCACTGTTGCGTGGCGTCAAACCCGTCCAGGCGCGGCATCACGCAATCCATCAGCACCAGGTCAAACGGGCTGGTTTCCAACTTGTCCAGCGCTTCCGCGCCGTCCTCGGCGAAGTCGAATTGCACGCCAAGCTGCTCGAGCAATTCGCCCGCGATCAGGCGATTGATCCGGTTGTCCTCAACCAACAGGACGCGACCGACGAAGCGAGGGGCTGGGCTTTCCATGATCCCGTACAACAGGAAACGACCAGTTGCAACGCCCGACCGCGGCAAACGGCCTTGGGCGATCCGCCATCGTGCGCCGCGGCGGGCTACCGTGATCCGATCGATTGGTCGGCCCGCTAACGGCTTATCGGCTGATAGGGCGGATCCTAGAGCCGTTGGAACTTTTTTTGGCCGATCGTGCAAAGGTCGAAAATGGCCTTCGATCCGCGCATGAGCGACGAATCCGATGTAGTCCTGCTGGCACGCTCCGCAGATGGCGAGCCAGCGGCTGCGGCCGAACTCTACCGGCGCCATGCCACCGCGGTCTACCGGTTCGTCTGGGCCACGACCGGATCCGAGGCGGAAGCGGCCGATGTGCTTCAGGAGACCTTCATGACCGTGCTCGAGCGGCGCAGCGGGTACGACCCGGTGCGTGGTACCTGCGTCGCATACCTCTGCGGCGTGGCACGCCACCTGGTTTACCGCCGCTACGACAAACGCACCGACGCCGTCGCCGAGATCGATGAACTGGCGGAGCAAACCGCCGCGATCCCGGCTCTGCCGCTGCCCTACGACGAGCTCGAGCGTGCCCAGGCGCTGCACCGCCTGCATGCGGCGATCCGCGCGCTGCCGCCGCACTATCGCGACGTGCTGATCCTGGTCGAACTGCAGGAAATGTCGTACGCGGACGCAGCGGCCATTGCGGGCATCGAGCTCGGAACCGTGCGCTCGCGGCTCGCACGCGCGCGGGCGCGGCTGGCGGAACTTTTAGGCGCCTCGACTGCAAATTCGAATGGATCGACGATATGAACCAACCGCGCGACGCACTCGACTCATGGCTGGCGGCGGCGCGTGCCCAGCTGGCACAACAGAATCCGCCGGAGTGGATCGAATCGGCGCTGGCAGCGCGCCAGTCTGAACGCGCACTATTGCGTCGCCTGCGTGCCGATCAGCCGGCGGCGAGCGTGCTGCGCAAATCGCGACCAATCTGGCTGTGGTGGGGCTTGCCCGCGGGCCTGGCAGCGCTGCTCGTCGCGGGCGTTGGACTGGTTTTCCTCGCCGGAGCACCGCTCACGAGCGATACCAGCGCTCCAGCATTCATGGCTTTGACACCGCTCGAAACGATTGCCGCGGAACCGCGGCCGCTGGTCATCGCGTCGGAGGTGCCGCGTGCACAGTTGGCAGCCCTTGGCTTGCCGGTCGATCCGGCGCGCGCAGATCTGCCGGTGCGAGCGGAATTTTTGGTTTCACAGCGCGGCGCCTTGCTCGCGGTGCGCTTTTCCCCGGAATGAACGGAGCGAAACATGACGCTGCCTGACCTGAAACGCCTGGCCACCTGCGCGGTGCTCTTGAGCACAGTGGTCGGAGCCGCATCGAGCCGTGCGCAAACGCCGGGGCCGTTCCTGGTGGAAGCCGGCAACATGTTCGATATCCCGCTGCAGGCTCCGCTCGCCGCGC
>DASQAE010000445.1:0-3963 GCA_035635915.1 Burkholderiaceae bacterium
CGCGAGGCGTCTTGTCGTGATCTCGTGGATCGCGCCGCGGAGCATTTCGGACACCTTGATGTGCTGGTGAATAACGCCGGCATCGCGATCCGCAAGCAGCCGCAGGACTACACCGCAGAAGAATGGCATCGCGTGCTGGACAGCAATCTCACCAGCGCATTTTTTTGTGCGCGCGCCGCGCACCCGCACTTGAAGCGCGCGGGCGGCGGCAAGATCATCAGTATCGGCTCACTGCTCTCGCTCATGGGCATGCCACACGCCGTCGCTTATGCGGCGAGCAAAGGCGGCCTGGTCCAGATGACCCGGGCGCTCGCGACCGCGTGGGCCGCGGACAACATCCAGGTCAATGCCATCCTGCCGGGCTGGATCCGCACCGACCTGACCGAGAGCGCGCGGCGCGAGGTGCCCGGCCTGAACGAGCGCGTGCTGTCGCGCACCTCGGCAGGGCGCTGGGGCGAGCCGAGCGATTTCGAAGCGATCACGGTTCTTCTCGCCGGTCCCGGCTCGCAGTTCATCACGGGCGCCGCAATCCCTGTCGACGGCGGCTACTCGATCCAGGCCTAGCTGAGATCGCTATTTCACCCGCGTCACAAGCGTAAGCGCCTGAGCGCCGATGCAGCGGGCCTTGTGTCGTGCCGTGCTCGATGCCGGCGGTAGATTGGGTGTCGGTTTCCGGTGCTGCCCTCAGAGGTAGCTGTTTACCAGCGCTTCGAGAACCTCCTGGCGGCCCGAACGCGGCTGCGGCTCGAGTGCGTTCTTGTCGATAAGCGCGGCGAGATCGTCGAGCGAACTCTTGCCCGCGAGGATCTGCTTGCCGAGTTTCCCCTCCCAGCCATAGTAACGCTGCGACAGCTGATCGGCGAGCGCGCCATCCTCGATCATCTTCTCGGCCACGAGCAGTGCGCGCGCGCACAAGTCCATCGCGCCGGCATGACCCGCGATCAGGTCGTCCGGATCGATCGACTGGCGGCGCAGCTTGGCATCGAAGTTCAGGCCTCCGGTCGTAAAGCCGCCGCCGCGCAGAACGTGATACAGCGCGAGCGCAACCTGCGGCAGATTGTTCGGGAACTGATCGGTGTCCCAGCCGAGTTGCTCGTCGCCGCGGTTCATATCGAGCGAGCCGAAGATGCCAAGCGCTTGCGCGAGCGCGATCTCGTGCTCGAACGTATGGCCCGCGAGCAGGGCGTGATTCTGCTCGATGTTGACCTTGATCTCGTTTTCCAGGCCATGTGCCTTGAGGAAGCCGAATACGGTGGCGACGTCGTAGTCGTACTGGTGCTTGGTCGGCTCGGCCGGCTTCGGTTCGATCAGGATCGTGCCTTTGAAACCGATCTTGTGCTTGTGCTCGACCACCAGGTTCATGAAGCGGCCGAGTTGGGCGAACTCGCGTTTGAGATCCGTATTGAGCAGTGTTTCGTAACCCTCACGCCCGCCCCAGAGTACATAGTTCGCGCCTTTTAACTCGTGCGTCAGCTCGAGCACGTTCTTGACCTGGGCCGCGGCGTAGGCGAAGACCTCGGGGTCGGGGTTGGTCGCAGCACCCGACATGTAGCGGCGGTTGGAGAAAAGGTTGGCCGTACCCCACAGGAGTTTGACCCCTGTATCCGCCATCTTCTGCTCGAAGACCGCGCCGATGCGGCGTACGTTCGAGTTCGATTCGCGCAAGGTCGCGCCCTCAGGTGCGATATCGCGATCGTGGAACGTGAAAAATGGCGCGCGCACGAGGCGAAACAGTTCGAACGCGACCTCGGCTTTGTGCTCCGCCTGCTGCATCGGATCGCCGCCGTTCGTATGCCAGGGACGCTGAAAGGAATCGCCGCCGAACGGATCGGTGCCGGGCCACACGAAGCTGTGCCAGTAACAGACCGCGAAGCGCAAGTGGTCCTCCATCCGCTTGCCGAGCACCTTGCGCTTCGGGTCATACCAGCGGTACCCAAGCGGGCGCTTGGTGCTCGGGTGGAAGCGCTCGCCCTCGAAGCGCAGCGGCTCATCCAGGCTGAAATAGGAGGCGGCGGAGCGTGAACGGTTCTTGGCCATGGATGAAATCCGTCTGAGGAAAAGTCAGCGCTCGAAGTCGCGCGCCAGGGGATAAAGGCGCTGCCAATGGCGGTGCCGTTCCGTGTGCATCGCGTTTTCGCTCGCGCGCGGCTCAAACGTACGCAGGCGCTTGGCGGCACGTGCCACGGACAAACCTTCGCCCGCCGCCATCCGCGCGAGCCGCGCGGCGCCGAGCGCGCAGCCGATGTCGCTCTCGGCCACCTGGTGCAGGCTGATACCAAGAACGTCGGCAATGATCTGCGCCCACAAGGGTGAGCGTGCGCCGCCGCCGATCAACGCCGCTTCGCGCAGCGTGGTCCCTGCATCTGCGAGCGCCTGTTGCGCATCGCGCAGCGCGTAAGCCACGCCCGCGAGCACCGCCTGGGTCAGCGCCGTGCGCGTGGTGTCGGATGCAATGCCAAAAAACCCGCCGCGCACGCGGGCGTCGTTGTGCGGCGTGCGCTCGCCCGATAGATAGGGCGCGAACCAAACCGGGTTCTGTGTTGTTGTTTGCGCGTCGATCTCGGCGAGCAGTTCGGCCTCGGCCCGACCCGTTACACCAGCCCACCAGGCAAGGCTGGACGCCGCCGACAGCAGAACGCCCATCTGATGCCACGTATCGGGCACTGCGTGACAGAACGCGTGCACTGCGCGCTGCGGGTTGGGCGCGAAACGCGCAGTCGTCGCCCACAACACGCCCGACGTGCCGAGCGAAACAAACGCATCACCCGGGTGTACTGCGCCGACTGCCACCGCCCCCGCGGCGTTGTCACCCGCGCCGCCGGCGATCAGGGGCGCCCGCTGCATACCCCAACGCGCCGCGAGCGACGGCGCGAGTTCACCGGCAACCGCCTGTCCCTCGACCACGCGCGGCATGTGATCGAGCGTCAGGCCGCACGCTGCGAGCGCATCCTCCGACCAGCGGCGCTTGCCGACGTCGAGCCAGAGCGTGCCGGAAGCGTCGGAAAGATCCTCGATGAATTCGCCGCTCAGTTTCCAGCGCAGCCACGCCTTCGGCAGCAGAACCTTGGCTGTGTGCGCGAAGATTTCCGGTTCGTGTTTCTGCACCCAGCGCAGTTTGGGCGCGGTAAACCCCGGCATGGCGAGATTGCCGGTCACTGCGCGGAGCTGCGGCCAATCACGTTCGAGTTCGGCGCATTCGACTTCGCTGCGGCCGTCGTTCCAGAGAATGCAGGGCCGCAGCACCGCACCGCGCGCATCGACCAGCGTGGCGCCGTGCATCTGACCCGACAGGCCAATTGCTCGCGTCTGCGCCAGCGCTTCGCGATGGTGTGTTTGCAGCTCATCAAGACCATCACAGGCGGCCTGCCACCACTGCTGCGGATCCTGTTCACTCCAGCCGGTGTGCGGACGGCTGACGGTCAAGACCCGGCTCGCACTCGCGAGCACGTGATCGTCGTCCCCGACCAGGACCACCTTCACCGCGGACGTGCCGATATCGATCCCCAGCGTGATCACGGCAGGTTGTCCTTGACGAAGACATCGATGCGGATGCGCTCCTGGTCGGCGATCACGCGCTCGCCGTGGATCGCGGCCAGCGCGACGCGGCATGCGGAGCGCACCTCATGGCCGGCGTCCTGGTTGATCACGGCGTCGGCGACACCGTCGAGCAGCGCGCGCCGTGCATGTGGCGTGAGCTCGTGACACACCCACGCAACGTGCTGCGCGCGACCGCTCGCGAGCAACGCCGCCTGGATACCGCGGTTGCCGGCACCAATGCTGTACAGACCGGCAAGCGCCGTCTCGCGCTTGAGCAATCGGGCTACCAGCGGCTCGGTGCGCTCGGAAAGATCGTGTCCTTCGATCGGCGTGAGCAGGCGCAACTGCGGGTACTCCGCGGCCATCACCTGCTCGAAGCCGAACAGCCGCTCGGCGTGGTCGTGCAACGAGCGGCTTCCCATCACG
>DASQAE010000446.1:0-3812 GCA_035635915.1 Burkholderiaceae bacterium
TCTGCATGCGCGCGTAGACCAGATTCATGCGGTCGCCGATGACGGAAAGCGCGGCCCAACGCTCCTGCGCCGTTGCCGAGCTTGTCAGCGCGGACATGATCCACAGCAAAACAAGGGTGACAGCTGCAAGCCATGCCCGGCCGATACGCGAAAGTTCCGTTGCGCGTTGTCGCATGTCGTCCGCTCCCTCTGGAAGGCGTAGGAATATGCCATCGAAGCTTCCGGCGCGGTGTCCGATCCGCGGCATCGGCCAGAATTCGCGGGTGAACACCAAGGCTCTGTTCGGCGCGGCGGTCCTTATCTGGGGCACGACCTGGTTCGCCATCAAGTTCCAGCTGGACGCCGTCGAACCCGAGTTCGGCGTCGCGTTGCGCTTCTTGCTAGCAGCCTTGCTCGTATTGGGCTGGTGTGCCTGGCGCGGACTGTCGCTGCGCCTTTCCGCCAACGCGCATGGTTGGCTCTTGTTGCAAGGGGCCTGCGGTTTCAGCGTTGCGTACGTTCTGATCTATCACGCCGAGCGTTTCATCGTCAGTGGTCTGGTTGCGGTGGGGTACGCCGCGGCGCCGTTGACCAACATGCTGCTCGCGCGGCTCTTTTTTGGCACCGCGATGGCACGCCGCGTCGCCATCGGCGGGATGCTTGGACTTGCAGGCATCGTGCTGGTGTTTTGGCCGAACGTCGAGCCGCTGCTGACTGGACGCGTCACCGAACCGACGGTGCTGCTCGGTGCCTTGTTCACGATCACGGCCGTGGTGCTCTCCTGCCTCGCGAACATGATCACGTTGCGCCTGCAGCGTGCCGGTGTGGTCGGCTGGCCGCCGATCGGGCTGGGCATGGCCTACAGCGCCATATGCTCCTTCGGCATCGCGCTGCTATTGGGCCGCCCGCTGACGATCTTTTGGAGCGCGCCGTTCGCCATCGCGCTCGTTTACCTTGCACTGGTCGGTTCGGTGCTGGCGTTCGGTGCCTACTTCACCCTGCTGGCGCGCATCGGCGCGGCGCGTGCGTCCTACATCGGGGTGATGACGCCACTGGTCGCGTTGCTCGTCTCGACCTGGTTCGAGCACTTCGAGTGGCAACTGCTCACCTTTGTCGGCGTTGGCCTAGCGGTCGCGGGCAACGTGCTCGCATTGCGGCTGCCGCGTAGCGTGCGCCCGTAGAATCGTCGTCATGAAAGTCGGCGACCGTCACTATCGATCGATCTGGCCGGTGGCTTCGGCCAGCGGCAAGCGCGCGGTCGGCATCGTGGACCAAACGCGGTTGCCGTTCGAATTCGTCACAGTCGAGCTGGACTCCTCGAGCCAGGTCGCGGCGGCCATCCGTTCGATGCAGGTACGGGGCGCGCCACTGATCGGGGTGGCGGCGGCGTACGGCCTGGCACTGGCGATGAGTGAAAACGACGACGACGCAGCCCTCGCCCGTGCGCACGCCCATCTCTGCGCCACCCGCCCGACCGCGGTGAACCTGCGATGGGCGCTCGATCGTATGCGGGCGCTGCTGCTGCACACCCCGCGCGGGCAGCGCTCTGAGCGCGGCTGGACGGAAGCGGGACGGATTGCGGAAGAGGATGTCGCCTGCAACCGCGCGCTCGGCGCCCACGGTGCGGAGCTGATCGCCGGCGCGCACACGAAGCTGCAGCGCACCGTACAGATCCTCACCCACTGCAATGCAGGCTGGATCGCCACGGTCGATTTCGGAACGGCGCTCTCGGCCATCTACCAGGCGTTCGACGCCGGCGTGGACCTGCACGTCTGGGTCGATGAGACGCGCCCGCGCAACCAGGGCCTGCTGACCGCGTGGGAGCTGGCTGCGCACGGAGTGCCGCACACGTTGATCGTGGGTAACGCCGGCGGTCACCTGATGCGCCGGCGCAAGGTCGACATGGTGCTGGTAGGCGCCGACCGCGTGACGCGCCGCGGGGATGTGTGCAACAAGATCGGTACGTACCTCAAGGCGGTCGCCGCCAACGACAACAGCGTCCCTTTTTATGCGGCGGTTCCATCGACCACGATCGACTGGTCAGTCGTCGACGCCGACACGGAGATCGAGATCGAGGCACGCAGCGAGGACGAAGTCCGGCGCGTTTACGGCCGCGATGCGAACGCGCGCAGCGCCAGCGTCGAGATCACGCAAGCCACCACGCCAGTCGTGAATCCGGCTTTCGACATTACGCCCGCGCGTCTGGTGACCGGAATCATCACCGAGCGCGGCACCGTCGCACCCGCCGAACTGGCAAGGGTGTTTTCCGAGACGCAAGGCGCAGCCGAGCGCGCCGGCGTCTGAGCATCACGTGGCGACCGCGATCCCTGTCTCCGAGGACACGACCGAACTGCGGGCTGAAGTGATCAGCACGGCACGCGCCATGAATGCGTCCGGCATCAACGTCAACAAGTCCGGCAACGTCTCGGTGCGCTGCAGTCGCGAGCGCAAGATGGGGTTCCTGGTGACTCCGACCGGCGTGCCTTACGACGCACTGACGCCAACCGACCTGGTCTTTATTCCGCTCGGCAAGACTGGTGGCGAAGCGTTACCCGACGGGGTGGTCGGCACGCACAAGCCAAGCAGCGAATGGCGCTTTCACTTCGACATCCTGCGTTCGCGCCGCGAGTTCGATGCGATCGTGCACACGCATTCGCAAGCCGCAACGGCGCTTGCCTGCCACCATCTTGGTATCCCCGCATTTCACTACATGGTGGCGGTTGCCGGGGGCCCGGACATTCGCTGTGCGCCTTACGCCACCTTCGGCACTCAGGACCTCTCCGATAACGCGCTCAGAGCGCTGCGTGGACGCAAGGCGTGTCTGCTTGCCCATCACGGCGTAATCGCATGCGAACGCTCGCTTGCGCGCGCCCTGGCCCTCGCTATCGAGGTTGAAAATCTCGCCGGGATGTATCTGCGAGCGCGCCAGATCGGCGACCCACCGCTGCTCTCCCCCGCCGAGATGGCGCGCGTGATCGAGAAGTTCGCGACCTACGGTCAACCGAGCCGTTCGAATTGAGCCCGCAGTTTGTGGGCCGTCAAACTTCTGTCGAATGCGCGCATTGCCAGCTGGCAGTTCCACAAGTAAGAATCGGGGGCGATCCCCAGGTTCGCGTGGGGCGGCAATGGAGAGGAACAACAAGCATGACCGGGGCGCGATGGCCTGCGGCGCCGTTGGCACGTGACTGGGCCAGCCCGATCGATGGTTCCGTCTGCGCCATCATGTGGCCCACGCTCACGCTCTCCGGCCGCGAACGCTGGTTCGACGAACTTTACGTCTGGACCGAGGGCTTCGAGGCCAGCACGATGCAGCGTGCGCGCATCCAGCTGGCAGCTCTCGCGAAGGGTTTCGCGCTGCTCGAGCGCGAGCGCGTGAAGCGCATCGGCATCACGCTTTCGTTCGGTACCGTTGAGCGCTGCCTCGACCAGGTCACCGACCTGTTCGACGCGCATCGACTGCATTCCCACCGCGCCTGCGTGCTGCTGCGCGGTCAGATCGATCGTTTGCGGTCACGCTACCGCGTGCGCGGATTCATCGACTGGCTGCGCACGCAGCAAATCCCGGTCGGCTACCGCTTGACCGCTGCGCGCATCAGCATGGAGATGAACGCGATCGACTTCGTTGCGCCGGATTTCGCAAAGGTAATGGCGCCGAGCTCGAGCCGCTCCGAGTACTGGTTCGACGTTGCGCTCGAGGCGCGCGCTGCGGGCCTCAAACTCGATCGCGCAATCGTGGCGGGTATCGAGCAGGCCGACCAGCGCAAGAACGCGGCAAGTGCTGGATTCGCGTTTGGCCAGGGGCACGCGATGCGCGCTCCTTACGACCCGCCCGC
>DASQAE010000447.1:0-5015 GCA_035635915.1 Burkholderiaceae bacterium
CGCCCGGATGCGTGGGAATTCCCGCGTGGCACGCGGCTTTGGAAGGAGTTCGCGTTCGCGGGCCGCAAGGTCGAGACCCGCTTCATTGAACGCCTGCCCGACGGTTCGTGGCGCTTTGCGGCGTATGTCTGGAACGAAGCCGGAAGCGAGGCGGTGCTGGCTCCTGCCGCCGGTTTTGCCGCCTTGCCGGTCGAGCAGGCGCCGGGCGGGCGGTATGCGATCCCGGCCGAGGCCGATTGTCGGTCCTGCCATGAAGGCGCAGCGGTTCCGGTGCTCGGCGCGGGCGCGTTGCAGCTTTCGCCGGATCGCGACCCGCTCGCGCCGCACGCCGAAACGCCGGAAACTGCCGGCATCGATTTGCGCGATCTGATCGCGCGCGGCTGGCTGCGTTACCTGCCGGCGCAACTGCTCTCGCACCCACCGCGCATCGTTACCGCGTCAGCAGTCGAGCGCGCTGCGCTGGGTTATCTGCACGCGAACTGCGGCCACTGCCATAACAACGGCGGTTCACCTGCGCCCGTCGGGCTCGAGCTTGCGCACGAGACGGCCCTGGGTGCAGCGAGCACCGAACGTACGCTCGCTTCAATGCTCGGCGCGAAAAGCCGCTTTCGGTCGTCGACGAGGCCGGATGCAACACAGCTGGTCATGCCCGGAAACGCGGACGTGAGCGTGCTCGCGTTGCGCATGCGCTCGCGCAATCCCTACGCCCAGATGCCGCCCCTCGGCACGCACTTTACCGACGCGGAAGGCTTTGCCCTCATCGAACGTTGGATCAACCACGACCTGCAACCACGGAAGGAGACCGCACCATGAGCAGTACCCAACTCGCGCGAGTTTCGCTCGGCGCCGCAACGATTGCGTTATCGGCCTTTGCCTGGCTCGCTCAGCCGAAGTCGGCACTGTCTGCACCCAACGAGGAGACCAGGCCGGGCAGCGCAGCGCCCGCCGACAAGCTCGCGCGCGGTAAATACCTCGTCACCATCGCCGGCTGCAACGATTGCCATACACCTCTGAAAATGGGACCGGCCGGCCCCGAACCTGACATGAGCCGCATGCTCTCCGGTCATCCCGAAGGGATGCAATTGCCGCCCGCGCCTGCGCCGGCGCCTGGTCCGTGGTTGGTAACGGTTGCTGCAACGAACACTGCCTGGTCCGGTCCCTGGGGCGTGAGCTACACCGCCAACCTCACGCCTGATGCCGAAACCGGACTCGGCAAGTGGACGCTGCGCGACTTCATGGCGACGCTGCGCACCGGTCGCCATATGGGGCGCGGGCGGCTAATCCTGCCGCCGATGCCGATCCCAATGTATAAACATTTCACCGATTCAGACATGGACGCGATCTTCACTTACCTGCGTTCGATACCCCCGGTGCAAAACCGGGTGCCGGAGCCGCTGCCGCCGGTTGCCACGACCGCGTCGACGCAATAACTCTTGCCGCCGCCAACCTCAGCCCTCTCCCGCATGCGGGGGAGGGATGAAGTCCACAATCCCGTCGTTGCAGACGTGGGATCTACGCGACTAAGTTGTCGGTCCTGAGCAGGACGTAGATGGAGGTTGTGATGGCACTGCGACTTGGCGACGAAGCGCCGGATTTCACGGCGGAAACGACAGAGGGACCAATCCGCTTTCATGAATGGATCGGCAATGGCTGGGCGATTCTTTTTTCGCACCCGAAGGATTTCACGCCGGTTTGCACGACCGAACTCGGCTACATGGCCGGGCTCAAGGACGAGTTCGCGAAACGCAACACGAAGATCCTGGGCCTCAGCATCGATCCGGTCACGGATCACAAGCGCTGGCTGAAGGACATCGAGGAAGCGACCGGGCAAAAGGTCAACTATCCGCTGATTGGCGATCCGGAACTGAAGATTGCCAAGCTCTACGACATGATCCATCCGAATGCCAGCGCGCAGACCAACCGCACCGCGCAGGACAACGCCACCATTCGCTCGGTATTCATCATCGGTCCGGACAAGAAGATCAAGTTGAGCCTCACTTATCCGATGAGCACAGGGCGCAACTTCGACGAAGTGCTGCGTGTGCTGGATTCGATGCAGCTGACCGCGAAGCACAAGGTCGCGACGCCGGTGAACTGGAAAGAAGGCGAGGACGTAATCATCCTTGCATCGATTCCCGACGCCGACGCGAAGTCGCTGTTCCCGCAGGGGTGGCGTGCCGTCAAACCATACCTGCGCATGGTGCGACAGCCGAAGTAGGGAATCGGCTCAAGAGGGCGAAGCGTCTTTTCCGCGCACGAGCGGATAACCGGCCTCGCGCCACGCCATGATGCCGCCGTCCAGCGCCACTGCGCGCTGGAATCCCATCGTGCGCAACGTTGCCGCCGCCAGCGTCGAGATGCGGCCCAGCTCGCAGTAGGTGAGGATGCGCTGGGTCGGGTCCGGCAATTCCTGATTGACGCGCAACTCGAGTTGTCCGCGCGGCAACAGGTGCGCGCCGGCGATGTGCCCCTCCTCGTAGGCATCGCGCTCGCGCACGTCCAACACGATGAGATTGCCGTCGCTTGCGTCGACGCGTGCTTTCAGTTCTTCGAGCGACATGAAGGGCACGGTCGCGGCCGCCTCGGCCAGCATTTGTTCGACGGTCTTGCCGCCGCTCATGTTCGTGCGCAACGCTTCGGTGATGTGCGTCGGCATCGTGAGATTGAGGTTGCGCATCATCGCGATGAACGCAACACGGTCCTGCTTCAGGAGGCGCGGATTCGATGCGGCTTCCGCGCCGATGGTCGAAAAAGCGCGGCCCTTGTATTCGTGCGCGGGGTAGACCTTGAGCGCGGGATCGAGGCGCAACACGTGGTAAAAAAGGCTGTCGTAAAGCGCCTCCGGATCTCCGGTCGGAAGATCGGTACGGCCCGTGGCCCCTATGAGCAGCGTATCGCCGGTGAATACGCGGTCGTCCGCCACCAGACACATCGAGTCGCTGGTGTGCCCGGGTGTGTGCAGCACGCGCAGGCGCAGTCGGCCCACGATGAGCATTTCGCCGTCATCGACGCGCAGGTCGACGCCTGGGGCCGGGCTCGCCCGATGCATGACCGTTGGAATTTCAAGCTGGCGCGCCAGTTCGCGCGTGGCCGAAAAATGATCCGCATGGGTGTGTGTGTCGATGACGTAGCGGATGCGCAATCCATTGCGCGCAGCCAGTGCAATGTAGCGATCGACCTGACTCACCTCGGGATCGATGAGCGCAGCGGCGCAGGTTTCGGTGCAGCCGACGAGATAGGACTGGCAGCCGCCGGTGGCGATCTGTTCGAACATCATCGAGGAATTCCCCGCAAACGGCCGCGCACGGCTCGCGCATGCACGTTACGCAGCCGCACCGGCAGCGTCAATGCGGCAGGGTTGAAGCGGAGCGCACAGTCGGGGTACCCTCGGGCTCGATGCGAAGCAACTTGCAACGACGACTTGCAGTCGCACTGGGCGCGGTACTGGTGTTGCTGGCAGTCGCGGTCTGGACTCATTGGCGCAACACGGTGCAGGTCGACGCGACCGCGGGGCGGGTCGCGCACACGCGCGAAGTCATCGGTGCGCTCGAACTCGTGCTGCGCCTGAATGTCGACGCCGAAAGCGGCGTGCGCGGCTACGTCATTGCCGGCGACGAGGCGTTCCTCGATCCGTTCGTCAAGGCGAAGGACGAGCTGCCGCCGGCGCTCCTGCATCTGCGGGCAATCACCGCCGACAACCCGGCACAGCAGGAGCGTCTGGCCGATCTCGAACGACAGGTGAACGAGCACATGCAGTTCCGCGCAGCGATCACGGAGCTTGCGCGCACGGAGCGCCCTGAAGCCTCGCGCCGGCAACTGCAGGACGGCGAGGGCAAACAACGCGTCGACGCGATCCGCGCCAGTGTCGGCGCGCTGCGCGCCGTAGAGGACGACCTTCTGCAGCAGCGCGTGGTTGCTTCCAATGCCGCCGACCGGCGCGCGCAACTCACGCTGGCGATCCTGGCCGCGCTGACGGTTGCGTTGGTGCTGGGTACATATGTCGTCCTGCGGCGCGCGCTCAACGCCCGCGTATTGGCTGAGCAGGCGCTGCGCGAGAGTGAAGAAAGTCTCGCCATCACGCTGGGCTCGATCGGCGATGCCGTTCTGGCGACCGAGGTGCAAGGGCACGTCACGCGCATGAACCCGGTGGCGGAGCAGCTGACGGGCTGGACGTTGGCAGAAGCGCGCGGTCTGCCGGTCGCCGACGTGTTTCGCATCGTCAACGAGCAGACGCACGAACCGGCGCTGGTCCCGGTGGACCTGGTGCTGACGACGGGCAGCGTCCAAGGCCTGGCCAACCACACCGTGCTCATCGCGCGCGACGGCAGCGAGCGCGCGATTGCCGACAGTGCCGCGCCGATCCGGCGCGCCGGTGGTGAAGTGGTGGGCGTGGTGCTGGTGTTCCGCGACGTTTCCGACGAGCGACGCGCCGAACTGGAGACGCTGCGCCTCAACCAGACGCTCGATGAACGAGTACGCGAACGCACGGAGGAGTTGCGTCGCACCGAAGCCCGCCTGCGCAACACGCTCGACAACCTGATCGAAGGGTGCCAGATCATCGGCTTCGACTGGCGCTACCAGTACGTCAATGCGGCCGCGGCGGCGCAGAGTCCTGCGTCGGTGGAGTCGATGCTTGGCCGCACCATTACCGACGTCCGCCCGGGCATCGAGTGCACGCCGCTCTACGCGGCGCTCAAGCGCAGCATGGAGGCGCGCAGCACCGAGCAGATCGAGGACGAATTCGTGCGTGCCGACGGCTCCAGCAGCGTACTTCAGCTCGTGATCCAACCGGTGCAGGAAGGAATCTTCATCCTGTCGATGGACATCAGTGCGCGCAAGCATGCCGAGAAGTTGCGCCAGGCGGCACAGAACGAGCTGGAGCGGCGCGTGATCGAGCGCACGGAAGAGCTGCGCTTCGCAAGCGAGGAGCTGGAAAGCAAAAACGCACAGCTCGAACAGGCCAATCGCCTGAAGTCGGAATTCCTCGCCAACATGAGCCATGAGCTGCGCACGCC
>DASQAE010000448.1:0-5629 GCA_035635915.1 Burkholderiaceae bacterium
TGTGCGTGCGAAAGCGCCGACTGCTGCACGCGCAACTCCCGTTCACGGCTGGCGAGAATCTCGACCGAGCGGCTGCGCTCGTCCGCGAGCGCGCCAAAAAAGAGCGTGGTGATAGCAAGCGTGAGCATGAGCAATTGAAACTCGACCGCCGACGTGGAAAGTGTCTCGGTGATGATCAGCGAAAGGACGAAGCCGATCTGCGCACACGGAAGGCCGAGTGCGGCACCGACCAGGCCGTAACGCAGCGCGAACGCGATCATCGGCAGGAACAAGAGGTACGACATGCGAAACTCGTCGAACGGCTTGACCCCGAAGACGACGATCAGCAGGGTCGCCAGCGCAGCGATCAGCAGCACGGCGTCACGCACCGCTACACGCCGCATGGTCCGATCCAGGCGACGCCAATGCCGCCAGGCGCCTTGCGCCAGTAGCAGAAGCAGCGGCACCAACACCGCGAGGCCGAGCAGGTCGCCGATCCAAAGGTGCGCGAGCACGCGCGGCGCCTCCGCAAGATCGAGCGTGCCGTCGGTCAGGTAACCACCGACGTACAACGCCGCCGCGACAAGTGTTCCGGCCGCGGCGACCGCGATAAAGCGCGCAACGTCACGCACGCGGGCCCGCGCCCACGGAACCTGCACGAGCCGACGCACCGCCATTCCCGTGCACACGTAGGCCGCCGCCATGCCCGCGCACGCGATGGCCGTCCCAAGCAACGTTCCCGGCGCTTCCCGCACCAGTACTTCCGCAAGCGCCACTGCCGCGAACACGGCGGGCGCATACCAGAGGCCGCCGTCGATGATCAGTACAACGGCCAGTGCCGGATGCGGATTCCATGGCGTCGCCGCGAACGGCGCCGCCGGCAAGGTGTATGCAGCCGCGTCCAGCAGGACGTACAGCGCCATGAAAACAGCACTGCGAACAAAAAGGCGCCCGAAGGCGCCTTGCGAAACCGGTTGTGCGAGCGGTTCAGAATGGGATGTCATCGTCCATCTCGGCGATGTTGGGCGCCGGCTGCTTGGCACCTCCCGCCGGTCGACTGCTCTCGCGCGCGCCGCCTTCCTTTGAGCCGCTGCGCGCCGGCGCTTCGTCTGCGCCTTCGTAACTACCGCCGCCACCGCCGCCCTCGCGCGATCCGAGCAGCTGCATGTTTTCGGCGACGATTTCAGTCGAGTACTTGTCGTTGCCTTCCTTGTCGGTCCACTTGCGCGTTTTCAGGCGACCTTCGACGTAAACCGGGCGACCCTTGCGCAGGTATTCGCCCGCGATTTCCGCAAGTCGACCGAAGAACACGACCCGGTGCCATTCGGTTTCTTCCTGCTGCTGGCCGCTGGAGTCCTTGTATCTGCGTGTGGTCGCAATCGATACGTTGGTGATCGCCGCTCCATCCGGGCTGTAGCGTGTTTCCGGATCGCGTCCGAGGTTGCCGATCAGGATTACCTTGTTGACCGAGGCCATTTTCTCTCCGAGGTCGAGTTTCGTCCCGTGCTCATCGTGTTCGGGTGCCGGCCAGGTGCCACCGCCAGCGTCACATCTTGGCGCATGATACCCAGCGCCGGACTACGCGCGTTTCAGAGCTGCCTTTTACCTCCAGGCTGTGCTCCAGAGGCCGGTCGGCGCGTGCTCGGGCGCCGTTGCGCAGCTATAGTTGGCGGTTTGCCTTGCGCTCTTGCGAGAAGCTGCGAGCAGTCCGATGGAAACGATCCGGGTTCGTGGTGCGCGTACCCACAACCTGAAGAACATCAGCGTCGATCTCCCACGCGATCAGCTGGTCGTGATTACCGGGCTCTCCGGGTCCGGTAAGAGTTCGCTCGCGTTCGACACGTTGTACGCGGAGGGGCAGCGGCGTTATGTCGAGTCCTTGTCAGCATATGCGCGCCAGTTTCTGCAGTTGATGGAGAAACCTGACGTCGACCTGATCGAGGGTCTGTCGCCGGCGATTGCGATCGAGCAGAAGGCCTCGTCCCACAATCCGCGGTCTACCGTCGGCACCGTAACCGAGATCCACGACTACCTGCGGCTCCTGTTCGCGCGCGCTGGCACGCCATATTGCCCCGACCATCCCGATTTCGCTCTGACCGCGCAAAGTGTGGCGCAAATGGTCGACATCGCGCTTGCGCTGCCCGCCGAAACGAAAGTGCTCGTGCTTGCGCCGATCGTGCGCGAACGCAAGGGCGAGTTCGAGGAACTGTTCGATGACCTGCGCGTGCAAGGTTTCGTGCGCTTTCGTGTCGACGGCGCGATCCTCGAGGCCGACGCGCTGCCAAAGCTGGCGAAGAACGAAAAACACTCGATCGACGTGGTTGTCGACCGATTGAAGATCCGACCTGAGGGACGGCAACGCCTCGCCGAGTCGTTCGAGACCGCGCTGCGCATCGCCGAAGGGCGCGCGCTGCTGCTCGATACCGACAACGGCACCGAAACCATCTTCTCGAATCGTTTCGCCTGTCCCATCTGCGGTTACTCGATCGCGGAACTCGAACCGCGACTGTTCTCGTTCAACAACCCCCTTGGTGCCTGCCCGACCTGCGATGGTATTGGCACGGTCGAATTTTTCGACCAGGCACGCGTAGCGGTTCATCCCGAGCTGACCGTCGCGCACGGGGCGATCAAGGGTTGGGACGAACGCAACCAGTATTACTTCCAGATGCTGACGTCGCTGGCGAAGCATCTCAAGGTCGAGCTCGACTTACCCTGGGAGCAGCTGCCGGAGGAGTTTCGCGCGAGCGTGCTGCACGGCACGGGGGAGGAAACGCTGCCATTTTCGTACACCAACGAAAAAGGGCGCCGCATCCTGCGCCGGCACCCGTTCGAGGGCGTGTTGCCGAACATGGAGCGGCGCTGGCGCGAAACCGACTCCGCCGCAGTGCGCGAGGAATTGGCCAAATACCGCAGCGTCCAACCCTGTCCGGCGTGCAACGGTACCCGCCTGCGGCGTGAGGCGCGCTTCGTTTTTGTCGGCGAAGGCAGCGAACGACGCGCGATCTATGAGATCGAGGGGGCGCCGCTGGCGCAGGTGCAGGCGTACTTCGGCGCGCTGCAGTTAAGCGGAGCGAAGGGCGAGATTGGTGGTCGCATCGTGCGCGAGATCGCGCTGCGCCTGCGTTTTCTCAACGACGTCGGACTGACATATCTGACGCTGGATCGCGCGGCCGACACGCTATCCGGCGGCGAGGCACAACGCATTCGGCTTGCCTCGCAGATCGGTTCCGGTCTCACCGGCGTGATGTACGTGCTCGACGAGCCGTCGATCGGCTTGCATCAGCGCGACAACGAGCGCTTGATCGCCACCCTGCGCCACCTGCGCGATCTCGGCAACACGGTGCTTGTGGTCGAACACGACGAGGAGGCGATTCGCGCCGCCGATCACGTCATCGACATGGGGCCAGGTGCCGGTGAGCACGGTGGCCACGTCGTCGCGGCAGGCCCACCATCGGCCATCGAAGCCGCGCCGGAATCGCTCACCGGCGCATACCTCGTCGGGCGGCGCCGTATCGAGGTGCCCGGTTCGCGCGTCCGGCCGGGGATGCACTCGCTGCGTCTGCTCGGCAGCCATGGAAACAATCTCAAGCACGTCGACCTGGATCTTCCGGTTGGTCTTTTCGTCTGCGTGACCGGAGTTTCCGGTTCGGGCAAGTCGACGTTGATCAACGACACACTCGCCGCCGCGGTCGCGCGCCACCTCTATGGTTCGGCGGCGCAACCCGCGCCGTATGCATCGATCGAAGGGCTGGAGCATTTCGACAAGATCGTCACGGTCGATCAGAGCCCTATCGGCCGCACGCCGCGTTCGAACCCGGCCACCTACACCGGTCTTTTCACGCCGATCCGGGAACTGTTCGCCGAAACGCCGACTGCGCGCGAACGCGGGTACGAAGCGGGGCGCTTTTCATTCAACGTCAAGGGCGGGCGCTGTGAAAACTGCGAGGGCGATGGCCTGATCAAGGTCGAAATGCACTTCCTGCCCGACGTCTACGTTCCGTGTGACACCTGCCATGGCACACGCTACAACCGCGAGACGCTCGAGGTGCTGTACAAGGGCAAGAACATCGCGGCAGTGCTCGACCTGACGGTGCAGCAGGCCTACGAGTTCTTCGGCGCCGTGCCGGTGATCGCACGCAAGCTGCAGACGCTGCTTGATGTCGGCCTCGGTTACCTGCGCCTCGGCCAAAGCGCAGTAACGCTTTCAGGAGGCGAGGCGCAGCGGGTCAAACTTTCGCTCGAACTTTCGAAACGCGACACAGGTCGCACCCTCTACATCCTCGACGAGCCGACCACGGGTCTGCATTTCCACGACATCGCCCTGCTGCTCAATGTGCTGCATCAGCTGCGCTCTGCCGGTAACACCGTCGTCGTGATCGAACACAACCTGGATGTCATCAAGACCGCGGACTGGGTGATCGATCTGGGTCCCGACGGTGGCGATGGAGGCGGACGCATCGTCGCCACCGGCAATCCCGAGGCCGTGGCAGCCAACCCCGAAAGCCACACCGGTCGCTATCTCGCGAACGTGCTTGCACGCGGAAAACATCGCCGCGCGGCGTGAACTGCGCGGGCCGCAGTTCGACTCAGATACTTCGACAGTAGAAACGCGCGACTCAGTTCCTGCCGCGCTCCTCATGCTTTAAACGCGTGGGCCGTCGTTCGAAGTCGGCCGGAACCTGGAACAGACTCGCGTCGGGCTCGCCGCGCTTCAAACCTGTGAGCCGATACGTCGTTTCGCCGCGGCGCGGATCGAAGTAGCGCGAGGACACGACCAGCAGCAGTTCAGGCGAATACCACCGCTCAGAAACAACGTCGATCGGTTTTTCGTTGCCGATTTTTCCGGCGGGGATCGTCCATGTGGTGCGCGAACCGTCGGCGCGAATCCGATCGAACTCCTTGCTGCCGAGCGCGGTGGTCACGCCCTGCCCTGTTGGTCCGGCCACCAGCGGCACCGGCGGGATCGCGGCGATCGCAGCGGTGGCAGCCTCGTTCGAGTTATTCGCCGATTCGATCACCCGCACCACATCAACGTCGACGCTGCGCGGCTCACCGTCCGTGCCGCGCACCCGCTTGACGATCACGCGCCCCGTGGCGTCCTGGTCGTGAACAAGACGCATATCGACGTCGTCGGCGCTGGTCTGCTCGGCACGCCACCGGGACGTGAAGTCCCGCGCCCAGCGACGCATGTCCTCCGCCCACGTGCGTGCCTCCTCGCCGGACATTGAAGGCGGCGGTGCCGGTGGCGCCGGCGACGCAGGTGGTGCGGGCTGTGCCCGCGGCGCCGCAGGTGTCGAAGGCGCCGGCGTTGCGGGCGGCATCGGCGCAAGGCGCATCGGCGCGACGCTTCCGCCTAGGCCAAGTTCGACCACGCGTTTTTTGTCGGGAAGCAGCCAATACCGCTTGCCCGCGACGACGTCATTGATTGTCACGCTCTCGACCGTGCCATCACGTCTGAGTCGCTCGACCCGCGTCCGGCCCTCACCGTCGCGCGCCAGCCGCTGCGCGGCGCGGCGCTGGATCTTGTTGCCATCCATCAGAACCTGCGTTGATTCGCTTATCGCTTCTGCGCTGTACGGCGCGCCTTTCACGAGGCGGCTGGTTCCGAGTTCGGACGCGGCGAAGTTCATTGCCGGCGACGTAAGCGCGG
>DASQAE010000449.1:0-3254 GCA_035635915.1 Burkholderiaceae bacterium
AGCTACAACCGCTTCCAGGCGTGCCGTTTTGGCCTCGAAGGGCAGGTGATCGACGCCGTAACCGGCGCGATCGTGCCACTGCACCAGGACGTCCTGGCAACAGTTGCGAAGGTGCGGCCTTATGCCGAGAAGCTCAAAAGCGGACTCGCGCTCGAGGCAATCGAATCCATCGTGCGGGTTTACGGCAACCAAGCCCGGCGTCAACGCGAAACGTACGAACGCTCGCGATCGCTTACCGAAGTGATCCTGGACAGCGCCATGTGCTGGGCCGGCCGCGACCGGTGACTAGCGTGCGCCCGCGTCGACCAGGTTGCGCAGAACTTCGTCGTGCACCGCGCCGCCCGAGGCGATCAACGAGAGACGTTTAAGCGGATCACCGCCGTCCCAGCTGGTAACCCGGCCACCCGCGCCTTCGACGACCGGAACGATCGCGGCCACGTCCCAATAGGAAAGCGAGGGATCGAGCATTACGTCGGCGCCACCGGTGGCAATGGCGAAGTAACCGAAACAGTCGCCCCAGGTGCGGTAGAGCTTCGCTTTACGGATCAGATTTTCGACCGCCGGTCCGCCGGCCTGCTCGCCGGTGCTCCAGTGAGTGGTCGCGAGCACGGTGGCGTCGCTCAGTTGCGAGCATGCGCGCACGCGCGCCGTACGTTCAAAGCCATCGGCTGAAAACAGGCGACATTCTTCCGAGTGACCGATCAGCGCGAAGCCGGCCGCAGGATGTGCGATCGCGCCGAGCACTGGCCGAAAACCGGTCCCTTCATCGCGTTCGAACGCAATCAAAGTGCCGAACAAAAAACAATTGGCGATAAAAGCACGCGTGCCGTCGATCGGATCCAGCACCCAGCGGTAACGTGGCACCGCGCGGATCGGTTCCTTGACGCCGAATTCTTCACCCAGCATACCGTGCGTCGGATAACGCGCTTCGATCAGCGCGCGCATCGTCTGTTCGGCGCCCCGGTCGGCCTGTGTTACGGGCGTAGCGTCGGGCTTCGTGATTACCGGCACTGCGTGGAGGAAATGGTGCCGGATCACGCCGAACGCTGCGCCGATCAACTCGTGCATGAACGGAATGAACTCGCGCGCCTCGACGTCCGTCAGCGCGGCGCTGTACCTGACTGCGCTCGACATGCGCGCGTTCAGGCCAACGCGACGCCGGCAGCGAGCGTCAAATAATGCTCCAGCGAAGGAGTGGGGCGACCCGCCACCTTCGCCAGATCGTCCCAGCAGCGCAATCGCACCGCATCTGCGGCGAAAGGCTGTTCGATGAAGGCGTCCGCCTGCGCCGCGGAAAAAACGCCGCCCTGCAACTGCAGGCTGCGCACCGAATCCGCCGATAGCGCTTCCAGGTAGGCGGGGCCGGAAAAAGATCCGTCGCTGCGCGCGCAGAGATACCGTTTAGCGTCGACGTGCATGCGGATCGGTGCAAGCACCGCATCGGGGAAAAGCCCACGCAAGCGCGGAACGGCGACGTATTCGTGCCGGTCGTCGATGCCGCGCAAGGTGGGCGTTTCGCCCTGATCGTTGATCATGTGTCCAAGGTCGTGCAGCAGCGATGCGGTTATCAGAGTAGCCGGCGCGCCGGCCTCTTCGGCGAGCGCAGCACTTTGTAGTGCGTGTTCGAGTTGCGTCACCGGTTCGCCGGTGTACATGCGGCTGCCATGGGCACTGAAAAGCGCACGGATCGCTTCGAGCGTAAGAACCATTCGTAGTTTGCGGGCGCGCGAGGGGGCGCGCTTCTCTCTCAGGTCAAATCGTACGCGGCTCGTCGGCCGGGAAGGGTTGCGCCGCCGCGTCGACCACCCGTGTCTTCGCCAAAACGCCGGCGGATTCGAGAATGGGATAGGCCACCGAGCAGAACAGCGAGTTCATGCGCTTGAAGTCGGCGATGAGATCGAGATGCAGCGAACTGGTCTCGATCGATTGTGGTGTGTTGCCGGAGAGGCGCTGAAGGTGGCTGTCGGCGTACTGCATCTCCAGTTCGCGGAACGCGATCTTCTGCGCGATCAGGTGCTGCGCGCTCTTCAGATCACCATTCAAGAACACCGCGACAGCGAGCTTGAGATTGGCGAGCAGGTGCCGGTGCAGATCCTCGATCTCGCTCATGCCGGCGTCGGAGAACGACAGATTGTGCTGGATCTTCTTCTCGGCAACGTCGAGCATCACACGCTCGATGATGTCGCCGGCGTGTTCCATGTTGATAGTGAACTGGATGATGTCGGCCCAGCGTTTCGCTTCCCTCGCCTCGAGCGCCTCGCGGCTGACCTGTGTCAGATAGAGCTTGATCGCCGTGTACAGGCGATCGATCTCGTCGTCACGCTTGCGCAGTGCCTCCGCAAGCTGAAAATCATTGGTGCGCAGGACAGTGACGAGTCCAACCACCATTTCTTGCACCACGTCGGCGAGGCGAATCGATTCTCGCGCCGCATTGGCGATTGCCAGCGCCGGCGTAGCAAGCGCAATCGGATCGAGGTGGCGCGGCAGGCCGGGCAATTCGGCTATGGGCTTCGCGGGCAGCCAGTGATCGACCACTCGCCCGATCGGCGCGACGAAGGGCAGGAAGATTGCGGCCAGCAGCACGTTGAAGGCAAGGTGAAAGTTCAATACCAGGCGCTGCGGATCCGATCCGAGGTAGTGAATCCAAGGCAGCGCTGTTGGAAGTACCGCGAGCGCAAGAGCGCAACTGATTGCCTTTGCGAGCAGGTTTCCAGCGGGGACGCGGCGGGTAATCGGATCGGCGTTAAGCGTCGTCAGCACGGCGACCAGGCCGCCGCCGAGGTTGGCGCCAAGCACCAGCGCCAGGGCGACCGGTACCGCGATTACGTTGGACGCCGCGAGCGCCGCCGTCAAAAGCACGACCGCGAGACTCGAGTAGCACAGTACCGAAAGCAGCGCGCCGAGCAGAACGTCGAGCAGCGCGTCCCCGGAAAGCTGGCTCAACAATACTTTCACGCCCGCGGCCTGCGTCAGCGGCGCTGTCGCCTGCACGATCAGCTGCAGCGCGAGGATCATGATGCCGAGTCCCAATCCGATTCGGCCAACCTGGCCTGCACGCTCATTGCGGCGCGACAGAAAGACCGCAACACCGACAATGATCAGCAGCGGAGCAAGCCAGTAAAGTTTGAGCGAAAGCACTTGCGCCATCAGCGCCGTGCCGACGTCGGCGCCCAGCATCACCGCCAGCGCCGCGGCGGTGGTTACCAGGCCCTGTCCGACAAACGACGATGCGAGCAGCGCGGTTGCAGTCGAAC
>DASQAE010000450.1:0-5624 GCA_035635915.1 Burkholderiaceae bacterium
CGCTGGCGCGGCGCCAGGCCATCACAAAACTCGCTGCGGTCCCGCTCGCTGCGCACTTTGCAGCCGCTTCCGCGCAGACGCGCGAAGGCGCGCCGACGCCGGCGCAAACGCTCGGTCCGTTTTATCCGCGTTCGCCCTCGCAGCGGCCAAAAGACATCGATCCGGACCTCATCGTGGTCGACGGCGCGCGGGTGGTTACGAAAGGCACGCCGCTCTATCTGACCGGACGTGCGCTCGCGCGTGGCCGGCCGGTGGACCAGGCGCTGATCGAGATCTGGCAGTGCGACGCGAACGCGATCTATCACCATCGTGATGGCGGCGATGAAACCCACCGTGATCCGGCGTTTCAGGGTTATGGACAGACCCGCACCGATGCGGATGGCGTATTCCACTTCCGCACGATAAAGCCGGTGCCTTATCCGGGCAGGACTGCGCACATCCATGTACGAGTGCAGACCGACGGCAAGGGATCGCTCGCGACGCAGCTCTACCTGCCAGATGAAGCGGGCAACGAGCGCGATGTGATCTACCGCCACCTTAGCGCTTCCGAACGCGCGCAGGTTGCGCTGAACCTGAAGCCGACCGTGGCAAGCCACCCTCTGGCAGAGTCGACCAGCTTCATGGCGCGGGTGGAGCTGGTGCTCGCCTGACGCACCGGCGTTATCAGCTCTTCGCCGCCTTCTCGTAGAGCGGCAGTACGCGCTGCGAATAATTTTGCAGGTCCTTGACCCGCGATTCGTGCGAAGGGTGGGTCGATAACCACTGCGGCGGCTGGCTGCCGCCCAGACTCTGCATCTTGTTCCACAGCGTCACCGCGGCGCGTGGGTCGTAGGCCGCCCGCGCTGCGAGCTCGACGCCGATCCGATCGGCTTCCTGCTCGCTTTCGCGGCTGTTCGGCAACACGAACATGCTCTGCGCCAGCATTTGGCCGACATCGCCGAGCTGCACGCCGGTCAGGACCTCGACCACGGCAAGGCCGACGCCGGTGACGGCCTGGCGTGTCATCCGTTCGCGCGCGTGCTCGCGCAACGCGTGCGAGATCTCGTGTCCCATCACGGCGGCAAGTTCGTCATCGGTGATCTTGAGCTTTTCGACTAGGCCCGTGTAGACGGCGATCTTTCCGCCCGGCATGCACCAGGCGTTTACGTCGCTCGAGGTGAGCACGTTGACTTCCCATTGCCAGCGCGGAGCGTCGTCGCGGAAAACCGCTGTATGCGGAATCAGGCGTTGCGCGATCCGGCGCACTCGTTCAGTCGTGGCCGGGTCGCGATTCAGCGTGCCCTTCTTCTGCGCCTCCTCGACGATCTGGGCGTATTGCTGCTTCGCCGCTGCATCCACCTCGGCCGAAGAGACCAGCATCGTCTGGCGCCGATCGACGCCGACTTCGCCGCCGCGCGTGGTCTGGACGGTCTGACAACCGACGATCGAGACCGACATGCCAAGAGCAATCCACGCCAGACCACGCCGCATCCTGCTCATCATCCTGTGCTCCTTTGCTTTTATGGCCGCGCTTGCGCCGCGGCGTTTGCCGTCGGATCCAATTTTCGCGCGCGCCGCACGGCGCACCATCCCAACAGTGCGGCCGCACTGCTCGAGAGAAACGCGGCACTCGGAGAAACTTCCGTCCAGAGCCAGGCCGCAACCAGGCTTCCCAATGTGCCTCCTACGCCGTAGCCCACGCTGGTGTAGATGGCCTGCCCACGCGCGGCGGCACGACCGGGGAACCAGCGCTGAATCGTCAGCACGGACGCGCTGTGGTGCACGGCAAACGTCACGGCATGCAGCAGCTGCGCAACTACAAGGACCGCGGCGACCTGAGCGAGTTCAGCAATCAGGAAAAACCGGATTACTGCGACGAGGAGACTCACTTCGACCAGTCGCAGCAGTTCGAAGCGCTTGAATAACCGCCCCTGCGAGTAAAACAGGCCGATTTCAATCACCACGCCGAGCACCCACAACACGCCGATCTCGGTTTTCGAGTAACCGAGGCGCGCGAGATAGATCGAGAGGTAGGTATAGAGCGCGCTGTGCGCGAAGATCATCAGCAGCACCGAAACAAGGAACCAGCGCACGCGCGGCTCGCGCAGGCGTGCGCGCACGGAAACGCGCTCGTGCGCTGCCTCCGAGGTAGGTGCGTCGCGCACCAGGCACGCACTCGCGAAAGTCACGGCGAGCAGACCAAGGGCCAGGTAAGGCATGGGCGCAAGACCTGTCTGGTCCAGCAGTGCGCCGGTGCTCAATACGACCGCGATAAAACCGATCGAGCCGCTTGCGCGCAAACGACCGTAACGCGCAGCCGCGTGCGGGTCGCCGCGCAGATGCATCGCGGCGATCGCCTCCGCGAGCGGCACCTGGCCGGTCAGGAACAGGTGGAAGACCACCATGACCAATAACACCAGGCCGAAGCCGCCGGGAAGGAGTATGGGCAGGAAGCCGAGGCATGCTGCCAACGCCGTCAGACGCAGGATCGCCACTCGGTGCGACGTGTGATCGGCCAACCAACCCCACGCTGTTGGGCCAACCACGCGCAGGCCCTGCGCAAGCGCCATCACGACGCCGATTTCTGCCGCGGTCAGGCCGCGTGTCTCGAGGTAGAGGGGAAAGTACGGGGCGAGAACACCACCGGCTGCGTAATACGCCGCAAAAAACGCTCCCAGCCGCCACGGCTGCCAGGCGGCCGGCGCCTGCATTTGAAAGTCAGGTGGCGCCGCCGGAGCGCGTACGGCTCGTCGGACCGGTGATGGGAGGCACGGCATGCTCCACGTCCGCGTTCTGCGCACGATGGCGCAGCGCGTGATCGATCAGTACGAGCGCGAGCATTGCTTCGGCGATTGGCGTCGCGCGAATGCCGACACAGGGATCGTGCCGGCCTTCCGTGGCCACCGTCACCGCTTCGTTGCGCCGGTTGACCGAGCGGCGCGGCAGACGGATGCTCGAGGTCGGCTTTACCGCGAGCGCCACCTCGATGTCCTGACCGGTCGAGATGCCGCCGAGCATGCCACCGGCGTTGTTGCCGGCAAAACCGGACGGGGTCAGCTCATCGCCGTGTTCGCTGCCCTTCTGCGCAACACACGCGAACCCGGCGCCGATCTCCACTCCCTTGACGGCGTTGATGCCCATCATCGCGTACGCGATCTCGGCATCGAGCTTGTCGTAGAGCGGTTCGCCGAGCCCGACCGGGACGTTGGTGGCCACCACACGCAGCCGCGCGCCGCACGAATCCCCACTCTTGCGCAGCGCATCCATGAACTCTTCGAGTCGAGGCACGATGCTCGCGTTCGGAGCAAAAAACGCATTGCCGTCGACGTGCTGCCAGCTTTCGAAAGCAATCGCGATTTCGCCAAGCTGCGCAAGGTGGCCACGCACCGTCGTGCCGTAGTGCTGGTGCAGCCATTTTTTCGCCACCGCGCCGGCCGCGACCATCGGCGCCGTGAGGCGCGCCGATGCCCGTCCACCGCCGCGCGGATCACGCAGGCCGTACTTGCGCCAGTAGGTGTAGTCAGCGTGACCCGGACGGAACGTGTCGAGCAGGTCGTCGTAGTCGCTGCTGCGTTGATCTTCGTTGCGTATCAAGAGCGCGATCGGTGTGCCCGTGGTGGTGCCATCGAGGACACCGGAAAGGATCTCCACCTTGTCCGATTCGCGCCGCTGCGTGACGTGGCGCGACGTGCCGGGTTTGCGCCGATCGAGATCGGGCTGCAGGTCATCGGGCGACAGCGCAAGCCCCGGCGGACAACCGTCGATCACACATCCGATCGCCGGCCCGTGCGACTCGCCGAAGTTGGTGACGCAGAACGTGTGCCCGAAAGTCGAACCCGACATAAGAAATCGATTGTAAGCGGAGGCACGCGACGCACGACTTCAGGCCCAATCGCCACGCAGGGCCACGACCTGCGCGTGCAGCGTGTCCGGACTTGCCTCCGCGGCCACGATCGGTTGGCCGACATTGACGCCGATGCGCGAGAACGCGCCACGCCGCAGTGGCTTGGTCATCGCGGGCCCGCCCTTGCGCGAAAAAAACGAACCCCAAAGGCCTTGCAACGCAACCGGAACCACGGGCACCGGATCTCTTTCGAGTATGCGCGTCAGTCCCGGGCGGAACGGAAGAACTGCGCCGGAATCCGTGATGCGCCCCTCGGGGAAGATACAAACCAGCTGGCCATCGCGCAGTTCCTCGGCAACACGTTCAAAAGCTCGCTCGACGAGTTGTGGATCGTCCTTGAAGGACGCGATAGGGATCGCCTTCACCTGGCGGAACAACCATGACAGCACCGGCGTGGCAAAGATCGCGCGGTCCATCACGAAGCGGATCGGGCGCGGACTGATCGCCATCAGCACCAGCGCGTCCACAAATGAAACGTGGTTGCTGACGATCAGGGCGGGACCGGTCTCCGGGATGCGCTCTTCGCCCTGCTTGCGGATCCGGTACACCACCGAGACCAGGATCCAGGAGAGAAAACGCAGCAGGAACTCGGGCACCAGCGAATAGATGTAAGCCGCAACCAGCACGTTCGCGATCGCAGTGGCGAGAAACAGCTGGGCAATGCTCCAGCCCAGGGAGCTCAGAGCCCAGGCACTCAGTCCGGCGGCGAGGATGAGGAAGAGCGCATTGAGGATGTTGTTGGCCGCGATGATGCGCGCCCGGTGGGTCGGTTCGCAGCGCGTCTGGATGAGCGCGTACAACGGCACGCTGTAGAGCCCGGCGAACAGCGCGAGCAGGAACAGGTCGGCGAGCACGCGCCAATGGGCGCCATGGGCGACGAACTGACTGATGGTCTGGTCGCCGGCGAAGGGCAAACCCTGCACCGCGAAAAACAGATCGATCGTGAACGCCGACATGCCGAGCGAACCGAACGGCACCAGGCCGATTTCGATCTGATGCCGCGACAGACGTTCGCACAGCAGCGAGCCGACGCCGATGCCGACCGAGAACACGGCGAGCAGCAGCGTCGCGACCGCCGGATTGCCGCCCAGCGTTTCTTTGGCGAATTGCGGAAACTGCGTGAGAAACACGGCGCCGAAGAACCACAGCCACGAGATTCCCAGCAGCGACAGGAACACCGCGCGCTCCCGCCGCGCCACGTTGATGTTCTCCAGCGTGACGCGCACCGGGTTCCAGTCGATCTGAAGTTGCGGCGCGGCCGCGGTTCCAACCGGGATCGCCGTGCTCGCCGCCAGACCGGCCAGTGCCAGCGCAACGCAGACACCGGCGGACACCAGGTGACCATTCGGACCGCTGTCGATCAGCGCTCCGGCGGCTATCGAGCCGAGCAGGATCGCCACGAATGTGCCCATCTCGACCAGCGCGTTGCCACCGATGATCTCGGCCGGCTGCAGGCGCTCCGGCAGATACGAATACTTGACCGGGCCGAACAGGGTTGAGTGCAGGCCCATCATCAGCGTGCAAATGCACAGGATGACGAAACTCTGCAGATAAAAGCCGACCGCCGCGAGCAGCATGATCGCGACCTCGAGCGTCTTTACGAGTCGCATCAGGCCCGCCTTTTCGAACTTGTCGGCGAGTTGCCCGCTGGTGGCGGAAAAGAGCAGGAATGGCAGGACAAAGAGGGCAGCAATCAGCTGCACTGACTGGGCCGTCTCCAGCCGCGAGAACTCGTGCGCGC
>DASQAE010000451.1:0-5993 GCA_035635915.1 Burkholderiaceae bacterium
GCGCGGTGCGCGACCTGCCGCGCCTGCACGAGATCAGCCTGGTATTCATCCGGCACGGGCTCGGCGACCTCGTGCGGCGGATCGGAGCCGCCTCGATCCTCGAGCGCGCCGGCGCCATGTTGCACTGGGGCGAGGCGGCACGCAGCGCGCAACTCGAGCCGCAACAACGCCTGCGCCTGGCGTTCGAGGAACTCGGCCCCACCTTCATCAAGCTTGGCCAGATGCTGTCCATGCGCGAGGATCTGCTGCCGCCCAAGTGGACGGAAGAACTCGCGCAGCTGCACAGCCGCGCCGCGCCCGTGCCGTTCGAGGAGATCCTGCCGGTCATCGAGCAGGCGCTCGGGACCGCGCCCTCCGAGGTATTCGTCGACCTCGAACGCGAACCCTCCGGTTCCGCCTCGATCGCCCAGGTGCACCGCGCCCGGCTGCGCGACGGCCGCGCAGTTGTGCTGAAGGTCCGCCGCCCGGGCATCGAGGCCAAGGTCGAGGCCGATGTGCGCCTGCTTTCGCACCTGGCACAGTTCGTCGAAAGCGAGGTTCCCGAGGCGCGCCGCTACCAGCCGACGCGCGTCGTCGAAGAGTTCCGCCGCTCGCTCATGCGCGAGCTTGACCTTGCCGCCGAGGCGCGCAACATCGAGCGCTTCGCGCGCAACTTCCGGGGCGAGCCCCACATCCTGATCCCGCACGTCTTCCCGCAGTGGACGAGCAGCCTGATGAACGTCCAGGAGTACATCGACGGCATCTGCGGCGAAGACCTGGCGGCAATCGAGCGCGCTGGCCTCGATCCGAAACGGCTCGCGCAGCGCGGCGTCGATGCGGTGCTCAAGATGATCCTGGAAGACGGCTTCTTTCACGCGGATCCGCACCCGGGCAACGTGCTCTACCTGCCCGGCAACCGGATCGCGATGATCGACTTCGGCATGGCCGGACGGCTGTCGTCGACGCGCCGCAACCAGATCGTCGATCTGCTCTCCGGCATCGCCCGCCGCGACAACGAGCCCATGCTGGAAGTGCTGCTTGACTGGGCGGGCGAGGACGCGGTCGACGAGGAAAGGCTCGCCGCCGATGTCGATGAACTCGTGGAGGACTACGCCGAGCTGCCGCTGAAGGACATCCGCATCGGCGCGCTGATCGAGCGCATCACGGCGATCATGCGCGAACACGGCACGGTGTTGCCCGCCGACCTCACGCTGATGTTCAAGGCGCTGATCAGCCTCGAGGGACTGGGCCGCAAATACGATCCGGACTTCCGCCTCGCTGACCAGCTCAAGCCGTTCCTCGACCGCGCGATCGCGGCGCGCTACGCACCGGCCGAGGTGGGGCGCCGCGGGGGCGCGAGCCTTGGCCACTTCCTCGGCCTGGTCGGCTCGGTGCCGCGCGACCTCGGGCGGCTGCTGAAGGATGCGCGCCGTGGCCGCATGCGCGTCGATCTCGATCTGAAGCGGCTCGACAGCTTCGGCCACAAGCTCGACAGCACGATCGATCGCATCACGATCGGCATCATGACCGCGTCACTCGTCATCGGTTCGTCGATCGTGATGACGGTCACCTCCGGCCCGAAACTGTTCGGCATACCCTTTTTCACGGTGCTCGGACTGTTCGGCTATCTGCTCGCCTTCGTCAACAGCGTCTGGATCATCGTCGCCATCTGGCGCTCGCGGCGCGACTGAGACCTGCCGAATAGAAGCGCACGATCGCTGCAACGATAATCCGCGCTTCATTCCTTCGCCGAGTCGAAGCGCAGAACGCGAGTGGCGACCGCAGTCGTTGCGGCCACCTTCGAGCCTTAAGCGATACTGATTGGCGCGGGCGTCGGCCGAAAGCGCAACACACCGCTACGAACCGGACCATGCTGCCTGCACTTCGGCAATCAGGTCCGCCGGCCGTTCTTCGTAGCGCGGCGAAAAGTGGAACGGCACGACCGCCTTGGCGCCAACCCGCCGCGCGATCCGGCCGGCCTGCTGCGCCGTCAGGTGGTTCTTGCGTGCACCGTGAGCCGCATCCTTCTCCAGGAACACGCTTTCAATGAAGAGCAGATCCACGTCGGCCAACAGCTGCGCAAGCGTCTGGACGTTCGGCTCGGTGAACCGCAGGTCGGTCACGTAGCCGATGCGCCGGCCGGGAACGAGGTCGAGGATCAGCGGACGCAGTTCACTGACGGATCGAGTCATGGCGTGTGTGCCGTGCCGATCGTGCCAACGCACGTCGATGGGGGTTTCGCCGTCGGCACCGGTGAGAACGGCATGTTTCAACTCGCGCAGCCACGCACCCGTTCCCAATCCGAGTCCGACCAGCCGATCCTTGTCGACCTTGAGGTGCGCTTTCTCTTCGATTGCAAATGCAAGACAGGCGATGTCGTGGTCGACAAAACGGCCGCGGACGCGAAAGGTCGTTTCCTCGTGCAGCACGTCTTCAGGCAGTTCGAATGACGCACACGGCTCGCGCGCGAACCGTGTGCGGCTCGAGAAACGTGCCCGCTGCCCGCGCCCATTGGTGCCGATTTCGCACGCATCGATTGCCAGATCGACTTCGTAGCGATGGACCACGTTCCAGGTGTATGCGCGCAGCTTGTGTTCGACCTGCGCGATGAAGTCGGGCCCACCAAACAGCACGACGCCGGTTTTACGCCCGAGCACGACCCGCAACAGATGATCGAACCCGGAAAAGTGGTCCATGTGCGTGTGGGTGACAAATACGTGCGACAGCCGCATCAGCTTGCGCGGCGGCAGCGCGGTGATGTCGCCGAGATCGAATAGCAGTGCCCGCCGCTCGTCGCGAAAATCGACGTACAGGCCCGGGTCGCCAAACGCATCGTTGACGAGGCGAGGTTCGAAGAGCGTGTGCATGAAAACGTGCGCGCCCGATCGCAGCGATTCTGCTGCGACCGTCAGCTCGCAAACGCGCTGGCTGGCTCCAGTCGCATGTCGGTATCAGGTTCGAGCAGACGCGCGAGGATCGCGCGCCGCGCGGCGTCGCGCAGTACGAGCGCCGCGTTCCAGTCGTGGTTCGCCGAGCAAATCGGCGCGCCGATCTCGATCACGATCTCCGATCGGCGCGGCAGCCACTCACCCGCGCGCAGCAGCGAACGCGTGCCCATCAGCGCGACAGGGATGATCGGCGCTCCGGTATGTGCCGCGACCATGAACGCGCCGAGCTTGAAGGGCAGCAGTCCGGGCGCACGCCGGAATGTGCCCTCGGGAAAAACGACCAGGGGTTCGCCGGCGCGGGCGCGCACCTCGAGCGCGCCCGTGTCCTCGACGCCGCCGGCCGCATCGAAACGCTCGACGAACACCACGCCCAATCTTCGCAGCGCCGGACCGACAAACGCCGTCTCTGCCAACTCGCGCTTGGCCGCGTAACCGAAACGTGGCGGCAGCGCGGCCGTCAGCAGAATCGAATCGAGATAACTCGCGTGATTGGCGACGAGCACCGCAGTCGACCGCGGCAGGCGTTCCAGCCCTTCGACGCGAACATCGATCCCGGCCGCGGCGATCGCAACGCGTGCCCACGCCCGTGCCGCGTGCCTGCGCCGAGCGACGCCGGGCAAAATCATCGTCGTGATCCAGGCACCGAGTCCCGCGATTGCGAAGATCAACCACACCCAGCAAGCCCACGCCACGTGGACGCCGCCCCAGGTGGCGCGCCGGACCTGCGCCGCCGCGGCACGCGCAATGAAACGCACAAGCTGCCACCAAGGCGGGCGCTGCGTGCGGCTGAGCGCACCTTGTTCGTATAACTCGCGACAGGTGGCGCGGCGAATCTTGCCGCTCGAGGTCTTGAGCACTGACCGGGGCGGCGCAAGAACGACATCGTCGGGGGGCATGCCGAGCTGATCGACCGCCAGTTGAGTGATCGATTCCGTGATCTGCCTGCGCTCCTCAGCATCCGTCGTGCGCACTTCTGCCAACACAACCAGGCGCTCAGTGCCCGTATGCGAGTCCATGGCGGGAAAGACGGCCACGCCGCCCTTGCGCACGCCGCGCAGGTTTGCTACCGCAACCTCGAACTCTGCTGGATGAATGTTGGCCCCGCGGCGGACGATGATGTCTTTTGCGCGACCGGTGAGATACAGCTCCCCGCCAGCGAAATAGCCCAGGTCGCCGGTATTCAGCCAGTCGCCCTCGAACAGAGCGGCGTTGGCCGATGGATTCTTGTAGTAGCCCCTGGTCGCCGACGGGCCGCGGAACTGAATCCGGCCCTGCGCGCGCTCGGGCAACTCGTGCGCGGCCGCATTGACGACGCGTACTTCGTGTCCCGGCAGCGGCACGCCGCACGACACGACACCCAACGCGTGCGCGTCATTGGGCGCGGCCCGCTTTGCTACGCCATCGCGCATGAGCGCGGTGCGGTTCACGCGATCGATCAAGGGTTCCCGTGCGAGCGGAGGAAACGTGACCCCGAGCACGCTTTCGGCCAGACCATAGACCGTGAACATCGTTTCGCGCCGAAAGCCGTAGCGCTCGAAGCGCGCCGCAAAACGCTCCACGGTCCCTGCGCTGATCGGTTCAGCGCCGTTGAAAGCGAGACGCCAGGAGCTGAGATCCAATCCTTCGAGCTCCGCGTCGGGCACCTTGTTCACACACAGGTCGTAAGCGAAGTTTGGTGCCGCCGACACCGTGGCCCGATGGCGGTGGATTGCCCACAGCCAACGCGACGGCTTGGCAAGAAACGCGAGCGGCGACATGAGCGCGAGCCGATAGCCGACGTAAAGACTGGCGATGCAAGCGCCGATCAAGCCGAGGTCGTGATACAGGGGCAACCACGACACGAAAGTGTCGGCACTGCTGACTCGCGCCGCGCGCGACATCACACGCACATTCGCGAGCAGGTTGCCATGACTGAGCACGACGCCTTTCGGGTCACCGGTACTGCCGGAGGTGTACTGCAGGAACGCGGTCGCGTCGGCAGCGAGCACCGGGCGCGCGATCTGCCCGCCAGGAAGCCCGAGATCGGAGACTGTGGCAACGGCGCGCAGCGATCCGATCTGCGCGCGTAGCAGGTGCGCGAGCGGCTTCGCCTGGCCGACTGTGATCAGTACGCGCGCCTCGGCATTGCGGAGGATGCCGGCGATCCGCCGCAGGTGATCTTCCAGCTGTGACAGACGCGCCGGCGGATAGAGCGGCACCGGGATGCAACCTGCGTACTGCGCACCGTAGAACGCCGCGAAAAACTCGCTGCCGGTCGGCAGCATGATGGCCACCGCGTCGCCGACACCGTAGCCCCTGTCGATCAGGCCCGCCGCGACGGCGAGCGCGTCGATGCGCAGCCTTGCATATGTGAGATGGCTAGCCGCGCCACCCTCGGAATGAAGGGTGATCAGCACCCGGTCGCCGTGGTGCTCGGCGTGCCAATCGAGCACGTCGACCAGCGTGGATATTGAATCGGGCGGGTAGTCGATTTCGGCTTCGCTGGTTTCGCAGCTGTCGCCGGGCGACGCGGGCGCGGACGCGCTCGAGGCGTGTGCGGGTGCAGCGACCAGAAGGCGCAGCAGATCGCGTGGTGTCTCCGCCTCCGATAGCGCCGTTTCGCCCAGCGCCACGCCCAGGTCGCGTTCGATCCGCAGGAAGAGTTCCGCGCGCGACAGGCTATCGAGTCCATAGTCGCGCTCGAGCGCGTGATCGAGGCCGAGACGTCTGGCAAACGCAGCGCCGGGGCGCAGTTCATCGGCGAGGCCCCGCACCAGTTGCAGGAGTCGAGGCGCCAGATCAGGGATGACGCGCTCTTCACGCGCTTGACGAACCGTGTCGTCTGTCATCTTGAGTCGGGGTCGCCGGTCGATTGGCGTCCAAGATACTCGCCGTGACGTTTCGTGCAACCCGCCCGGTGGGACACAGCCTGAAGGGCTGGATGGCCGACCGGACGGCCGTATCCACGCGCGCGTCGGAACGGGCATTGATCTTTGCCCACCGAGGGTTCAAATTCGACAGCGGAATGTGCTGCTGGTGGCGATGTGATCAAGGAACACAAGCGCTGGATGGAAGCGTCGGAAGTCA
>DASQAE010000452.1:0-3108 GCA_035635915.1 Burkholderiaceae bacterium
CTCCGCTCGGCCTGGTCGTGACGCGCCACGTGCGGCTGCAGGGCATCACGGTCGGCAGCCGCGATACGTTCGAAACCATGCTGCGCGCGATCGACCAGCACAAACTGCGGCCCGTGATCGACAAGGTGTTCGCGTTCGAGCAACTGAAGGAAGCGTTGGCGTATCTGAAAAGCGGCGCGCAGTTCGGCAAGATCTGCATTCGCCACTGAGTCGCGCGGCTCCAATCCGGCGCCTAACGTTCCTTAGAAGCCCGCTCCGATACGGCCAACACTCGATGTTGCGCGTGTTCACCCTTGCTTGCGCTTTGAGCGAACTCGCTTCTCAGAGGACGCTGCAGCTGCAGCGACGTTTGCGCATTCGTGCGCTACGGCCTCGCGGATGATCTGCGCCAGTCGTGTCGTGCCGGGTCCGGCGTGTTCGCGATTGGCGAAGAGCAGATACAGATCGGCAAAACGCTCGGCACCCTCGTGCAACGGCAGCGCCTTGAGCGTGCCGGCCTGCAACTCCGGACGGATCTTTTCCTCCGGCAGCCAGGCGAATCCGTACCCGTCGCGCGCCGCCTCGATCAAGGTGGAGAACTGGCCCACTGTCCAGCGCTGCGTGGTACGCATTGTGACTTCCGATGCCCGATCGGGACTGGTCTCGCGCAACACCAGATGGCGATACGGCCGGAAATCGCGCACGGTGAGCTCGCGCCCGAGCTTGTGCAGGGGATGCTTCGGATGCGCCGCAAGCACGAACCGGATCCGCATCAACGTCTCGCCGAGAAAGCCCGGCGGCGGGGTGTTGAAGATCGCGAGATCGACGTCGCCGCTGGCGAGCGCGTCGGTGCGATGTCCGAGCACGGACTCGGTCAGCTCGATCTGCGTGGCTGGACTTTCACTGCTGAATCGATCCAGGCAGGCAAGCAGCAGCCAGGACGGAAAAATCACTTCAACCGCGAGCCAGATCTGCGGCTCCCAACCGGCGGAAAAACGCTGCGCCGCCTGCTCCAGCCCGGCCGCTTCCTCGAGCAGATAACGCGCGCGCCGATAAAGCAGCTCACCCGTGGGCGTGAGCTTTGCGCGCCTGCCATCGATCTGGAACGCCTTGACGCCGAGCTGCGTCTCGAGTTGCTGCACGGCGTAGGTGACCGTCGATTGGCTTCGATGCAGCGTCTCGGCCGCGCGCGCATAACTGCCGGCTTCGACCACCGCTGCGAGCGCGCGCCATTGATCGAGGGTGATGCGTGGTGCCGCTGTAGTGGTCGCCATTGGTGTCGGTATCTATCGATAGGATCGATCGTTAGGCGCGAAATTTTGCGCTTTTTTATCGACTGCCTCAATGGTTCAATGCACTCAACGCGATACCGATGCGCGCTGCGATCAAGAACCAGGAGGATCCAAATGAACACCCTGCTGCAAATCAAGTCGAGCATTTTCTCCGACGGCGGCCAGTCGAGCCGGCTGGCGGATCGATTCGTAGCCGCCTGGCGGGCAACGAATCCGGACGGCAAAGTGATCGTGCGCGATCTGGCGCGCCAGCCGGTGCCGCACCTCGATGCCGGGCGCTTCGGCGCGTTCCTTGCCAAGGACGACGAACGTTCGGCGGAGCAGCAGACGGTGATCGACTACTCTGACGAACTGATCGAAGAACTGCGCAGCGCCGACCTGGTCGTGCTCGGCCTGCCGATGTACAACTTCGGCGTGCCTTCAAGCCTGAAGGCCTACTTCGACCACATCGCACGAGCGGGCGTGACGTTCCGCTACACCGCATCCGGTCCGGTCGGATTGCTCACCGGCAAACAGGCGATCGTTTTCGCCACGCGCGGTGGTCTGCACGCGGGCAAGGCAAGCGACTCGCAGACGGGTTTCATCCAAACGCTGTTTGCCTTCCTCGGCTTCGACGACGTGCAGTTCGTCTACGCCGAAGGGCTTGCGATCAGCGACGAACAGCGTACGAATGCGCTCGGACAAGCGCATGTGGCGATCGACGATCTGCTCGGCGCTGAAGCGCTGGCGGCTTGAAAGACCGAGCTCTGCGCGCCCCCACCCAGCCCTCCCCCGCTCGCGGGGGAGGGTGAGGGTGGGGGCGTCGAAGCTGAGGCGAGGCAACTGCATCGCCAGTTGACGGCAGTCGCAGAAACGGCAATCGTGCGCGGCCGGCGCGTCGTTGTTGCGCCCTGACCCCAAGCGCACCATGGCGGATCCAAACTCAAAACCCCGCGTACTGACCGACATCGAAATCGCCCAGGCCGCGCAGCTGCGGCCAATCATCGAACTGGCGCGCGAGCGGCTCGCCATCGACGAAGAATTTCTCGAGCCGTACGGCCGTTTCAAAGCCAAAGTCGCGCTGCGTTTCATCGAGACGCTGCGCGAGCGCCCGTCCGGCAAGCTGGTGCTGGTCACCGCGATGTCACCGACTCCGGCCGGCGAAGGCAAGACCACCACGTCCGTTGGACTCGCCGATGGTTTGGCGCGGATTGGCGCCCGGGCCCTGCTCTGCCTGCGCGAGCCATCGCTCGGTCCTGTCTTCGGCATGAAAGGCGGTGCCGCCGGCGGTGGGCATGCGCAGGTCGTGCCGATGGAAGACATCAACCTGCACTTCACCGGCGACTTTCACGCCATCGCCGCCGCGCACAACCTGCTTGCGGCGCTGCTCGACAATCACATTCATCACGGCAACGCGCTCGGCATCGACGTGCGGCGGATTACGTGGAAGCGCGTGCTGGATGCGAACGATCGCGCATTGCGCCAGATCACGATCGGCCTCGGCGGACCGGCGAACGGATTTCCGCGCGAAGACGGGTTCGACATCGTCGCGGCGTCCGAGATCATGGCGATCTTCTGCCTCGCCACCGACCTTGCGGACCTCAAGCAGCGCCTCGGCAATATCGTGGTGGGTTATTCCTTCGCTCGCAACCCGGTGCGCGCGCGCGATCTCGGTGCGCACGGTGCGATGGCCGCGTTGCTGCGCGACGCACTGGCGCCGAACCTGGCGCAGACGCTGGAGGGCAATCCAGCCTTCATTCACGGTGGCCCGTTCGCGAACATCGCGCATGGATGCAACTCGGTGCTCGCGACGCGCACTGCGCTGAAGCTCGCCGACTATGTGGTCACGGAGGCCGGG
>DASQAE010000453.1:0-5847 GCA_035635915.1 Burkholderiaceae bacterium
ACTGACTTCAGACGACGCTTTGTAGTGCGTCCGTTGCAGCAAGCGCCTGGAGCAGCGCCCGATTGACTGCCGCCTGCGAGAGTTGTAGCGCGGCTGCGCTTGTATGCACGGCGTCGGCTTCGCCGGATTCGAGTCTGAGCGCAAGGTCCAGGTACGGCGCCAACGGTCCTTTGCGCTCGACCAGTGCCGCCGTAGCCGCGGCCGGCAGCGGCACCTCGCGGAAGAGCTGCGCCGCGGCCCGGCCGGTGATCTTGTCCAGCAGCGAGAACGCGCCGACGATGAAACATTCGTCGCGTTGCCGGCCCTTGATTCCTGCCATCGCAGCGAGGTTCTCCATCACGAAACCACGCGCGACCGCGGTGTAGATCTGCGGCAGAGCCTTGCTTTCCTTCGACGCGACCACCATCAGCAGCACCAGCCACTTCACCAGGCGCTGGTAGCCGAGTAGCTGGATCGCGTGCGCGATCGACGCGATCGGCGTGCTGCGGATGAACGCCGGGCTGTTCGCCAGGGTCAGCAGCATGTACGCGAGCACCGGTTCACGCTTGAACGCGCGCTCGAGGTCGCGATTTTCCGCATCGGACTGCACCAGGCGAATGAGCTCGAGCACCGCTTTCTGCACCGGTTGCAGGTTGCCGGAAGCGCCTTGCACAACTTCGCCGACCGGCCAACCCACCACCGCGTGCGCGCCGGCCTTGAACGCATGGGTGACGCAGGCGCTTGAATCCGGATGCAGGGCGAGCAGAGCGGTCTCGCGCGGCGCCGGGCCCTGCAGGCGCGCGTCCGCCGAGACGTATTGGAACAACGGCAGCCGCTCGTGTGCGATGCGCTCGCGGTCGGTCACGCGCAGCACCAACCGCACGCCGCGACGCTGTACTTCGAGCAGACGCTGCAGGCGCTGCGCATCTTCGAGTTCTTGCTGGTCGATTTCGAGCAGCACGTTGCGCGGAGCGCTCCAAACGAGCAGCGAATCGTCCAGCGGCAGATCGACCGGTGCCAGCACCATCAGGCCATGCGGAAAACTCGTCGCACCTTCGGCAACGAACCCGCCCAGCACGCCGTCCAGAAGGTCGGCCAGCGGCAGCGGCGCCGGATTAAGGTCGGCACGTAGTTCGAGGCGGAAGCCCACCGGCCGCAAGTCGCGCGCGACCACCGGCTGCCATCCCGGCGTAACAACACCGAGATCGATCGGCTCTGGAGCGCCTTCGCGGGTGACGGGTGGAAACTCGAACACTGCCAACTCCGGCCGCACAAGGCGCGGCCCTTCTGTATCAGTCTCGGCAGTTCGGGGAACCTCTTTAGGCGGAAGAAGGATGAAATGGGGACGCCTGAAGGACTGCCCCGTGGGCGCGATCAGCGCCTCGTCCCAACGTCGTAGCACTTCAGAGCAACGGCAACGGCAGGCTCGATGCGCCATTGCACCGGACGGGGTCGTGCTGCACCTGCGTGCGACAATCGCCGCCCCACGCGCGTAAGCGCGTCGCGCCCAGCCATTCCCCATTCCCCAATGTTCCTGTTCGCCGCAACGATCCTGCTGTCCGCGTTTCTGCTGTTCCTGGTGCAGCCCATCATCGCCAAGCAGATCCTGCCCTGGTTCGGTGGTACGTCGGCGGTGTGGACCACCTGCATGGTGTTCTTCCAGGTGCTGTTGCTGGGCGGGTATGCGTATTCGCACTTCATCACGCGCCGGCTGCAGCCGCGGACGCAGGCACAGCTGCATATCGGGCTCCTTGCAGTGAGCCTGGCCTTCCTGCCCATCGTTCCGCGCGACTGGCTCAAACCGACCGGCGGCCAGGACGCCGCACTCACGATCATCGTGCTGCTTGGTGTGACTATCGGCCTGCCATATTTCCTGCTCTCGAGTACCGGGCCGCTGGTGCAGAAATGGGTCGCGCACCGGTTTCCCGAGCGCACGGTGTATCGCCTGTTCGCACTCTCGAACTTCGGTTCGCTGCTGGGGTTGCTCGCGTTTCCATTCGTGATCGAACCTTTCGCGAACTCGCGCACCCAGTCCTACGTGTGGAGCGGCGCATACACGTTGTTCGTGCTCGCCTGCGCCATGACGGCATGGCAGTCGGCGCGCAGCGCAAATCGTTCGGCGTTCGCGGTCACCGCACCGACAGCCGATGAAAGATCGCCGCTGATCAGCGATTACCTGCTATGGCTCGCTTTTGCCGCGCTCGGATCGGTGTTGCTGCTTGCTTCGACCAGTCACATCACACAGAACATCACGTCGGTGCCCTTCCTATGGGTCCTGCCGCTTACGCTCTACCTGCTGACCTTCGTGCTGGCATTCGAAGGCCGCGGTGGCCGCGGCTGGTACGACCCGCGCTGGGGCATCTACACCGCGCTCGCGTTCGCGGTTGCGATGGCGGCCGGTCTATCCGCTTCACGCGGCGTGCTCGACATCAGCCTGGCGGTTCCGCTCTACTGTTTGGGCGTTTTTTTCGGCTGCCTGTTCTGCCATGGCGAACTCGCGCAGCGCAAGCCGGCGCCGCAGTATCTGACACAGTTTTACCTCAGCCTGTCGGCGGGTGGCGCGATCGGCGGGTTGTTCGTAGGCCTGGTCGCCCCACGCATCTTCCCCGCGTACTACGAGTTGCCGTTGGCGCTGGCAGCGCTGGCATCGCTAGCTATCCTGGCCGCCTGGACCAACAGGCAGTTGATCGGACCCTGGGTGGTCAGCACGACGCTCACTGCGCTGGCCGCCAGCATCGCGACCACCTACTACGCCTGGTACTACTTCGATTTCCTGCGCGGTGATGTGATCCTCATGCAGCGCAATTTCTATGGCGCGCTACGGGTGCGCCAGCAAGGCGTCGGCGAACACCAGGTCCGGCGCCTGCTTCACGGCGTGATCCTGCACGGCGAGCAGCTCACCATTTCGCCGGAGCGGCTCGAACCCGGCAGCTACTACGCGCGCAGTTCTGGCGTCGGCCTTGCAATCGCTTCAAAACAGGCAACCGGGCCGGTTCGCATCGGAGTGGTCGGACTCGGGGCGGGCACCCTTTCCGCCTACGGGCGCGCTGGTGACACGGTGCGCTTCTATGAGCTCGATCCGGACGTGGTGAAGATCTCACACTCGCAATTCACCTACCTCAATTCCAGCCCGGCGACGCTCCAATTCGTCATCGGCGACGCACGGCTGTCGATGGAACGGGAACTCGCCGCGCGCACGCCGCAGCGCTACGACGTGCTTGCGATCGACGCGTTTTCCAGCGACTCGATCCCGGTGCACCTGATCACGCACGAGGCGATCGAGGTCTACCGGCGCGAGCTCGCGCCGAACGGCATCGTCGCAGTGCATATCTCGAACCGGTTTCTGGACCTAAAGCCAGTGCTCGCCAACATTGGCGCCGCCACAGGCATGACGGTTCGCCTGGTCTCCGACTCGCCGGCGGACGAAACGGGTGCTTCCAGCACCGACTGGGTGCTTCTGGCCGAAAGCGAGCTGCCGTTTTCCCATCCCAAGCTGTCCGACCGGGTCGAACCGATCGAGCCGGACCCGGCGCTTTCGCTCTGGACCGACCAGTTCAACAACCTGCTGGAAGTTCTCAAGAGCCGGCCGCTGGAAGCTTTCAAATCGCTGGTCGATCCTGACTGACGCCTTTTCTGCCTCGATCCAGCAACGCATTTGCTTGCCGGGCGGGCCTGCTACATGTAGCTTTCCTAGCTTGGGTCGGGGGAGCGATGCTCTATTCAGAACGCAGCGCGCTAGTCGTTGGCGCCGGCGCGGTGGGCGCTGTGCTCGGCGCACGCCTGCACACGGCGGGCTGGCACGTCACGTTTCGTATCCGCCCTGAAAGTTTCCTGGGCTACCGGCGCCTTGGGCTGTTGTTGCATAGCGCCAACGGCACGGTGAAGATCGAAGGCGAGCGGTTCATCTGCGACGCCGTCGCGCCAGGCTCGCACTCAATCGTCATTCTCTGCACCAAGATGCCGGACTTCGACCAGGCGCTCGAAGGCCTGGCCGCAGACGACGACGGCAAGCGCGTCTACATCACGGTACAAAACGGGCTGGCAGCGCCGGAAATGGTCGCGGCGCTTTTTTCGCATCGACGTGTCCTGGCAGGAGCCGCGGTGGTCAACGCGGATCGAAGCGGCCTGGGCGAGATCCAGATCCACTCCGAAGCGCGCCGTCTTTCGCTCGCGCCGCTGCGCGCCGCCGACGCGCCGCTTGCACAGGAAGTGGCCACGCGGCTGGCCGCGGCGGGCATCTCTGCCCCGGTTGCGGCCGGCGCGACCCAGTTGCTCTGGGCAAAGTTCGTCGGCATCGAGCCGCTTGCAACCACGTGCGCGCTGACGCGGCTCACGCTCGGTGAGGTGCGCCGTACGCCGCATGCACTGGTCATGCTGCGCGGCTTGTTCGAAGAGGTATTCGCGGTGGGCCGTTCGATCGGCGTCCCGCTTAGCGACGACCTGTACGTGCGTCGGTGGCGCAGTTTCTTCGAAGGCCCCGAACACATGCGCCCTTCGCTTGCGATCGATATCGAAGAGCGCCGCCCGCACGAGCTGAAGTGGCTCACCGGCACCGTGGTGTCGCTTGCCGAGCGCAGCAAGACCGCAGCGCCATTGCATCGACGAGCGTTGAAGATGCTCGCGCGAACCGACGAGCAGCAGCCCGTAGCGGCACAGGCTGCCTGAACCACGCCGGCATTGCTGGCGCTTCTGCGATACTGCGCGCCACTTCAAACGCGCTCCCGATCGCTGCACGATGCCCAGCAAGGCCCAGTCCGCTCCGCGCCCCGCCGCTTCCAAAACCACGAGCCGCCTCTCTCTCAAGATCGCCGTCAAAACCTCAGGCATTCACGGCCGCGGCGTTTATGCCGCACGCAAGATCAGCGCGGGGGAACGTGTGATCGAGTATCGCGGCGAACGCATCACCTGGAAGGAATGCGACCGCCGTCCGCCCTCGGATCCCGACGATCCCAATCACACGTTCTTCTTTTCACTCTCCGACGGCAAACACGTGATCGATGCCAACGTCGGCGGCAACGCCGCGCGATGGATCAATCACGCCTGCGATCCGAACTGTGAAACCGAGGAAGAAGACGGCCGGGTCTGGATCCAGGCGGTGCGCGACATCCGGCGTGGTGAAGAGCTTTCGTACGACTATGGCCTGATCGTCGACGAGCGGATCACGCCGACGCTGAAAAAGCAGTATCTGTGTCTTTGCGGCGCCTCGCGCTGCCGCGGAACCATGCTTGCCCTGCGCAAGCGCAAGTAGACCAAAGAAGGGAGATGAAATGACAGTTTCCATGCACGCGATCTCGGTGCCGATTTTCGTCAGAACACTCGGCAATCTCACGGCGATTCTCGACAAGGCTGCCGCGCATGCCCAAGCGAAGAAGATCGACCCGGCGGTGTTGCTCGGTTTGCGGCTTTTCCCCGACATGTTCGCGCTGACCCGCCAGATCCAGCTGGCGAGCGACTTCGCCAAGGGCGCCGTGGCGCGCCTGGTCGGCCAGGATCCGCCGAAGTTCGACGACAACGAGACGACGCTCGAACAACTGCAGGCGCGCATCGCACGCACGATCGACTTCGTGCGCAGCATCGAGCCGGGCGCGTTCGAAGGGGCGGAGACGCGCGAGATATCACTCAAGGTGCGCGACACGGTGCAAAAACACGCGGGGCTGCCGTATCTCATCCACATCGCGCTGCCGAACTTCTTCTTTCACGCCACCACCGCCTACGACATCCTGCGCCATAACGGCGTCGAACTCGGCAAGCGCGACTTCATCGGCAGCACCTGAGCGGCCCCACTGCCCGCCTTATCTGCGTTCCAGTACGCGCAGCGCGCGTTTGGTCGCACCTCGCTAGGTCGCCGTACCGGGGTCGGTACAGTTC
>DASQAE010000454.1:0-4243 GCA_035635915.1 Burkholderiaceae bacterium
GGGGTCGAGGTGTTCCGCGATTCGGCGGTTGCTCTGCCGCCATTGAATCGTTTTCTGGCGCAGGAAATGATCGCGGCTACGCGCGTTTCACGCATGCTGGGGGAGTTTCGCGGCCGACCTGCGGTGCCCCTCGAGGCAGTGGTCGACGTACTGCTCAAGGTCTCCGAAATCGCATGCGAGTTGCCTTGCGTCGAGGAACTCGATATCAATCCCGTGCTGGCCGACGAAACGGGGGTTATCGCCCTCGACGCGCGTGTGGTGCTTGGAAACGGTCCGTTGGCCGCGGACGCGCGCTACTCGCATCTGGCGATTCATCCCTATCCGAAGAACCTGTGGCGCGCCGTGCGCTTGCGAACCGGCGATACGGCGCTGCTGCGGCCGATCCGTCCCGAAGACGCGGAGGCCGAACAGCGCTTCATCGCGCGCCTTTCGGCGCGCAGCAAGTACCTGCGCTTTCATGCGCCGCTGCGCGAGCTTTCGCTCGAGCGTCTGATCCGCTTTACGCAGATCGACTACGACCGCGAGATGGCGTTCGTCGCGATTGACCTGCAGGGCGACGCCGAGGAGATCCACGGCATCGCGCGGTACACGCGCAGTCCCGACGGCACGACCTGCGAGTTCGGCATCGTGGTCGAAGATGAATGGCACGGACGTGGGCTGGGCAGGGCACTGTTGACCGCACTCGAGACCGCCGCGCGCGAGCGCGGCTTGCGGCAGATGATCGGGCTCGTGCTCGCGGAAAACGACGACATGGCGCGGCTGATGGCAGGCCAGGGTTTCGAAGCGCACCGCGAAGAGGATGATGCGACTGTCATCCGCTTCGTCAAGGCGCTGTAGATAGAATCGCGCCGCCACCGGGATACGCTCATGCATCGACCCCTTGTTCTTGCCCTCGCTCTGCTTGTGCTGCTGCTGCCGGCGCCGCACGCGCGGGCGCAAACAGATGCGGCGGCGGACACCTTGCTCAAGCAGGCCGAGAAGGCGCCGAAACGCGGCTTCTTCTGGGAGGCGCGCAAGGGCGATCGCAAGATTTACCTCTTCGGCACTGTGCACGTCGGGCGCGCCGACTTTTACCCGCCCAACATTGAATATCTGCGGCGCTTCAACGAAGCGACGGCGGTGGTGCTCGAAGCAAACGTGTTCGATGCCAAGCACGTGGGTGAGGTGGTGCAGAAGGTCGCGCTGTACGGGGAGGGCGAACCAGGACTCGACACCCGCATCAGCGAAGACCTCAAGAAGCGGGTCACCGCTCAGGCCAAACGTTTCGGCCTGGATCCAAGCCGTATCTGGCGCATGAAACCGTGGATGCTCGCCAACACGCTGGTCATCCTGCAGGCAACAGGCGGGGGTTACAGCCCGGCGTACGCGAGTGAATCGTTCCTGTTCCAATACGCCACCGGAAGCGGCAAGCCGCTGCTGGAGATCGAATCGCTCGAATTGCAGCTTTCGATCTTCGAGCGCTCGGACCTGGAGACCCAGGTCTCGTACCTCGAGCAGGCAGTACGAGGACTCGAGTCAGGTGACGCCGACCGCGAGGTGCGCAAGATTGTCGAAGCGTGGGAACGTCGCGACAAGGATGCGGCGGAACAGTTGATCGCGGAGATTCACAAAGCCAAGAGCCGCGGTGAGCGGTTCGTCGCTGATCAGTTGTTCGACGCGCGCCATCCACGCATGGTCGAAGCGATTGAAAAATACACGGCCAGCGGCTCGGTCTATCTGGTTGCCGTGGGCGCGCTGCACTACTTCGGCTCGCGTGGGCTGCTGGAGCTGCTGCGCGCGCGTGGCTTCACCATCACGCCGATCCCGTGACGACGGACGGCGGGCAGATTCATTGCGGCCAGAACAGGTAGGAATCCATCGCCAGTACGCCGCTGTCGACCCCGGGGTCGAGTCGTTCAACCTTGGGCGCCGAGCCTGCCGCACCCAAGGCGACGAACAGGGGCAGGAAGTGCTCATCGGTCGGATGCGCGCGCTGCGCGTTCGGTGCAAGTTCGCGATAGCGCACCAGTTCTGCCCGGTTGTCGGCCTGCAACCGGCTGTCGACCCAGTGCCGAAACTCCTCCACGTAGGGCACTGGGCGGGCTTCGACGACCTCGCGTCCGCTGCCCCGCAGGGTGCGCATCCAGTCGCCGAGGTTGTGCGTCATGTGCCCGGATCCGATAACGAGCACATTTGCACGCGTCAGTGGCGCGAGCGCCGCACCAAGGCGCAGGTGATGGTCGGGGCCGAGCGGCGGTTGCACTGAGATCTGCGCGGTCGGAACGTCGGCATCGGGGTACATCTTCAGCAGCGGTACCCACGCGCCGTGGTCGAGGCCGCGGCAGCCGTTCGGCGTGGCGACAAAACCTGCTTCCTTCAGCAGCGCCAATGCCTGTTCGGCCACCTGCGGCGCGCCCGGAGCCGGGTACTTGATGCGATACAACTCCGGCGGGAAACCGCCGAAGTCATGGATCGTCTCCGGATTGCGGCTGGTCGCGACCATCGGCAGTTCCGTCTCCCAATGCGCCGATGCGATCAGGATCGCCGCCGGCCGCAACAAACGCTGGCCGAGCTCGGCCCACAAAACGCCCGCGCGGCCAGCCTGCACCGCGTGCATCGGCGAGCCGTGAGAAATGAAGAGGGTGGGTTGTGTTGGCATGTCTGGGCTCAATTCCTAAACCAGGCCCTCCGCCTTCATGGCCGCCTGAACCTGCGGCCGCGCAGCGACACGCGCGACATACTGGGTGAGAAGCGGCCACTTGGCGAGATCGATGCCGGTCGATCCACTCCACCGCAAGACGGTGAACAGGTACGCGTCCGCCACGGTGAATTGACTGCCCATCAAATAGTCCTTGCCTTCGAGGTGCTGGCTCAGCCAGTTGAACCGGCCGGCGAGCTTGGTGCGCTGGGACTCCTTCACCTCGTCGGGCGTGGTCGGATAAAAGAGCGGCGAGAACTGCTTGTGCAATTCGGACGTGATGAAGTTGAGCCACTCCTGCAGTCGATAACGTTCCAGGGTGCCGTTGGCCGGTGCGAGCTTTGCGGCTGGCACCAGGTCGGCCAGGTACTGGACGATAGCGGGGCCTTCGGTCAGCCGCTGGCCATCATCGAGTTCGAGGGTCGGGACGTAACCCTTCGGATTGACCTGAAGGTAGTCGCCGCCGTCCTCCATCTTCTTTGTTTTGGTGCTGACCTTCATCAACTGGTGCGCGAGTGCCAGTTCGGTCAGGACGATGTGCGGCGAGAGCGCGCAGGTACCGGGTGCGTAATAGAGCTTCACGTTGTTTCCTCCTTCCTCTTTGGACGAGACCATGCCGCGGCTGGTTCCTGCCGCGGCGCTGGGACACGAATCCGATCAAGCAGCTTGCAGACTTGCACGCGTGGCGCTCGCCCGATCACCGCTGAGCGCCAATGCACCTGCGCCGAGTAGCGCTTGCACCAGCGCCGCAAGCGCCAGGAACGCCGGGTATTCCCAGCCGCCCTTGGCCGACGTGAACAACCATCCGTTGCCGGAGTGAACCCACGTCGCCCCGAGCAGCACAGGAATCAGCGCAACAGCGATCCAGCGCACTTGAAAGCCGACGATCAACGCCGCGCCACCCGCGATTTCCGCGAACACGGTCAGGTAAGCAAGGAAACCGGGCAAGCCGACCGATTGGAAGAAGGCAACTGTGGCGGGCAGGGTGAACACAAGAAGTTTGAGCAGGCCGTGGGCGATGAACATCACGCCCAGAGCAAGGCGCAGCAACAGGGCCGCATAGGGAGCGGTGCGGGTTTCGATCATGATCGGTTCTCCGGTTGGTTTCGGTAACAGCAGTTGATCCGGCGGGTCCACGCAACCGAAAGGCTTGCCCGAACCGTTGCGCGAAAGGTAAGCATCTTGTCAGTCGGGAAAAAGAGGCCCATCCAGGAAAGTTTGTTGAGAATTTCGGGATAATCTCGCATGGACCGGTTGGCTGCGATGCAGGCGTTGGTGCGCGTGGTGGAAGCGGGAAGTTTTGTGCGCGCGGCCGAACGGCTCGAGTGGTCGACCTCCTCGCTGTCGCGCCTGATTGCCGATTTGGAAGAACACCTCGGCGCGCGCCTGCTCAACCGCACCACGCGGCGGTTGTCTCTCACCGAGAGCGGACAGGCGTTCTACGAGCGCAGTGTGCAGCTCTTGCATGACCTCGAAGAGGCCGAAGCGCTCGCTGGCCAGAGCGTGGCCGTGCCACGCGGCACGATTCGCCTGACGTGCTCGTACAACGTGGCGACGCATCGCCTT
>DASQAE010000455.1:0-2473 GCA_035635915.1 Burkholderiaceae bacterium
CAGCGGGCTTGTACGGCTTTCATCTGCTCGATAGCGGCGACGATCCGCGCAAGCTGATGCTGAGCTTTACGCTGTTCGAGCGCGGCGCGCATGCCAATCGCTTGCGCGTGCAGACCGACAACTTCGACCAGCCATTTGACATCAACGAAGGCGCGCGGCTCGATCTCGGGTCGACCGCCAAGTTGCGCACGCTGATCACTTACCTGGAACTGGTCAGCGCCTTGCATGAACGATGGGGTGCGCTGAGCGCCAGGCAGCTGGCGGCGATCGGGGTGGACAAGCGCGACGCGATCGGGCGCTGGGCGCTCGAGTACCTGAGACAGACCCGGGACAAAAGCCTCACGCGCATGCTCGACGCAGCAATGCTCCGCACCTATTCGGCGAGCCCGTACGAGGTGTTCTACACCGGCGGCGGTTTGCATCGCTTCGAGAATTTCGAGCCTGAGGACAACGACCGTGTTCTCACCGTGCGCGAGGGCTTCAAGCGGTCGGTGAACCTTGTTTTCGTGCGCCTGATGCGCGACGTCGTGAGCCATGTGATCGCGCAGATGCCGGATGCAAACGCGTGGCCGCTGGAAAGGCGCGCCGCGGCAAGCCGGCAGGGCCTTTTAAGCCGGTTTGCAGACAGGGAAGGGCGGCAGTACATCGCCCGCTTCTACCGCAAGTACCAGGGCGTGGCGCCGCCGCAGGCCGAAGAGGCGCGTGCGCAGGGCAAGCGCGCCAGCGCGGCCGTACGCCACCCGCTCGAAATCTGGCTGATCGGGTTCTTGCGCCAACATCCCGGCGCAACCCTGGCCGAGGCTATCGCTGCGAGCTCCACTGAGCGGCAGAACGCTTACGTCTGGTTATTTGCAAGCCGCAACAAGAATGCGCAGGACGAGCGCATCCGCAATCAACTCGAGCTCGAAGCGTTCGCCGAGATCCAGCGCGCGTGGCGCAAGTTGGGTTACCCGTTCGACTCGCTCACGCCGTCCTACGCGACCGCGCTCGGCTCTTCCGGCGATCGGCCCGCGGCGCTTGCCGAACTGATGGGCATCATCGCCAACCGCGGAATGCGGATGCCGGTCGTGCGCATCGAGTCACTCGTGTTCGCGCGCAACACGCCGTATGAAACGCGACTCGACCACCAGCCCGCGGATGCCGAGCGCGTATTGCCAGCCGAAGTTACCGACGTCGTGCGCAAATCGCTGCTGGATGTGGTCAATGGCGGCACGGCAGTGCGCCTGCGCAATGCACTGGCACGTAGCGACGGTACCGCGGTCGAAGTGGGCGGCAAGACCGGTACCGGCGATCATCGCTTCGAGGTGCATGGCCGCGGCGGCCAGGTGCTTTCGTCGCGCGTCGTCAGCCGCTCGGCGACCTTCGTGTTCTTGATCGGCGAGCGCTACTTCGGCACCATGATGGTCTACGTTCCCGAATCCGACGCGGCCAAGTACAAATTCACCAGCGCGCTGCCGGTTCAATTGTTGAAGACGATGCTGCCGACGGTCGTACCGCGGCTTGAACGCAGCGCGTGCGCCATCAATGACTCGGCGGGTGGCTGAACGCCACTGCGTCGCATCTCCTGCCCCTAAGGCTGCCGCGTTAACACCGTCGCTTCGGGTCGGCTTCCGCTTGCTTTTGCGGTAATCGGCGCTCGCGGCAACCTGGCTTCGCCGGGCTCGAGCACAAAGTGGTGGTCGAGTGAATACCACGCGCCTTTTACGTCCTCTGCAGGCGCGGGCTCGCCATCGTGCAACACATACTGGCCGATCAGCGCCCGCGTCACGCCGAACTGCACATCGGTTTCGAGGTTGGGATCGTCGCCGGAATACACCTGAGAAAACTGCACCTTGAAGCCAGGCTTGTGAATCATGAAGTGGATGTGCGCCGGCCGCAGGTTGTGTCGTCCCAGAGCGCGCAGGAGCGCACCCACCGGACCGCTCACCGGGATCGGGTAACCGGCGGGTTTGATGCTGCGAAATGCGATGTGTCCGGCAGCATCGGTCGTGAACTTGCCGCGCAGGTTCATGTCCGCCTGTGCGGGATCCTGGTTCTCGTAGAAACCTTCGCTCGACGACTGCCAGACGTCGACCTCGGCGCCCGCGACCGGGTGTCCTGCGGAGTCGCGCACCCACGCATTGACGAAGATCGGCATGCCGGGTGTCGGCGACCGCACGATCGATTCGCCGTTGGCGGTACGCGGTGAATCAGTGCGCCAGAACGGCCCCATCAGATTCGCCGTGGTTTCCGTTTGTCCGTGATCGCCGTTATTGAGCAGGCAAACCAGGGAGGAGACGCCGAGTGAACCTGCGCCCAGCACGACCTCGTTATGCGACGCCGTCGTCAGCTGACCCAGCTCCGCGATGATGGCGCAGGCCTGGTGAAATTCGCCCTCGGTCAACCTCGCGTCGCGCACGAAGCCGTGCAGATGCCGCACTGCGGCGCGCATGATCTCGCGCAATCGCGCATCCGGCGCACGCGCGACCTCCGC
>DASQAE010000456.1:0-6701 GCA_035635915.1 Burkholderiaceae bacterium
AGCGGGGGAGGGAGGAAACAAGAGAAGGTCCGACATGGGAAAGCTCGCTCTCGCCGCAAAAATCACCCACGTGCCCTCGATGTACCTGAGTGAGCTCGATGGGCCGCACAAGGGTTGCCGCCAGGAAGCGATCGACGGGCATATCGAGATCGGCCGGCGCTGCCGCGAGCTTGGCGTCGATACGATCGTCGTGTTCGACGTGCACTGGCTGGTCAACAGCGAATATCACATCAATTGCGCGCCCAGGTTCGCTGGCAACTACACCAGCAACGAGCTGCCGCACTTCATCAAGAACATGGTGTACGCATACCCGGGCAACCCGAAGCTCGGACATCTGTTGGCGGACGTTGCCAACGAGCACGGTATCCGCACGCGCGCGCACAGCGACACGACGCTCGATCTTGAATACGGCACGCTGGTGCCGATGCGCTACATGAACGCGGACCGGCATTTCAACGTGGTGTCGGTCGCGGGCTGGTGCATGTGGCACGACCTGAACGAGAGCGCGCTTTTTGGTCGCGCCTTGCGCCAAGCCGTGGAGCAACGCTACGAGGGCACGGTCGCTTTCTTCGCCAGCGGCAGCCTGAGCCATCACTTCGCCAACAACGGCACTGCGCCCGAGTTCATGCACAAGGTGTGGGATCCGTTCCTCGAACAGATGGACTTGCAGGTCGTCGATCTTTGGAAAGCCGGCGACTGGAAGACCTTCTGCCCCATGCTGCCGATGTACAACGAAAAGTGCTGGGGCGAAGGCGGCATGCACGACACGGCCATGCTGTTGGGCGCGCTGGGATGGGATCGATACCGCGCGCCGGTGGAGATCATCACGCCGTACTTCGGCAGCTCCGGCACCGGCCAGATCAACTGCGTGTTTCCTGTCGTGCCGCTGCCGGCGTGAGGAGAAAATCGTCATGCCGCATCTGGTGATCCTCTACACGGCCAATCTCGAGCGCGAGACCGACATGGCGGCGTTATGCCGCACGCTCGCCGATACCATGCTCACGGTGAAGGACGAAGCCGGCAGACCGGTTTTCCCGACTGGAGGCGTGCGCGTTCTGGCTTATCCCGCCGCACATTCGGCGGTGGCAGATTCGCAGCGCGACTATGGATTTGCTTATCTCAATTTGCGCATGGCGCGCGGCCGCAGCGAAGTGACGAAAAAAAATGCCGGCGCGGCATTGACCGCCGCGGTGAAAGCGCACTTTGCACCGTTGTTGGCGCAGCGGCCATTGGGCCTCACGCTGCAGATCGATGAAGGCTTGGAAGTGTTCGACGCCAAACTCGGCAACCTGCATCCGCTGTTCGACAAGACCTGATGCTTCCAAAGACCACGATCAACGAGCTCGCGCGCGAGCTGTACAACGCCCGCAAATCGCGCACGCAACTGCGCCATTTTTCCCAGCGCCATCCGGGCATGACGATCGATGACGGGTACGCCATCCAGCGCGCCTGGGTTGCGCTCGAGGTGGCCGATGGCCGCTGCATCAAGGGGCGCAAGATCGGACTGACCTCGCGCGCCATGCAGCAGGCTTCGCAAATCACCGAGCCGGACTACGCGCCATTGATGGACGACATGTTCTTTGAACAGGGCAGCGACATTCCGATCAACCGCTTCATCGCGCCACGCATCGAAGTCGAGCTTGCGTTCGTGCTGGGCAAGCCGCTCCGAGGCCCGGGTATCACCTTGTTCGACGTGTTGAACGCAACCGAGTGCGTCACGCCGGCGGTCGAAATCATCGACGCGCGCATCGAGCAGTTCGATCGCGAGACCAAGGCGCCACGCAAGGTGTTCGACACCATCAGCGACTTCGCCGCCAACGCGGGCATCGTGACGGGCGGCCGCCCGGTGCGACCGCTGGACGTCGACCTGCGCTGGGTCGGCGCGTTGCTGCACAAGAACGGCGTGATCGAGGAAACCGGCCTGGCAGCGGCCGTGCTCAATCATCCGGCTACCGGCGTTGCCTGGCTCGCGAACAAGATCGCGGCCTACGACGAGGCACTCCGCGCCGGCGACGTAGTGCTCGGCGGCTCGTTCACGCGCCCGACGACGGCGGTTGCGGGGGATAATTTCCACGTCGACTTCGGCCCGCTCGGTTCGGTCGCTTTCAGATTCGTCGCGTAAAGAAGTGCATTAAAGGAATCCGATGACGGCATCGATCGATGCGCGCGCGTTTCCGCGCCCCGAGCAGTTCAGTCCAGAGGAATGGGCCGCCCGCGTGCAACTGGCAGGCGCGTATCGCATCTTCAATCATCTCGGGTGGACCGAGCTGATCTACAACCACATCTCGCTGCGCCTGCCCGGGCCGGAAACCCAGTTCCTGATCAATCCGTTCGGCTTGCACTACAGCGAAGTCACCGCGTCGAACCTGCTGAAGATCGATTTGAAGGGCAACATCATCGGCAATGCGGACTGGCCATTTAATCCCGCCGGCTTCACGCCGCACGCCACGATTCACGCAGCGATTCCGACTGCGCACTGCGTCATGCACACGCATACCACGGCAGGGATGGCGGTGGCTTGCCTGGTGCACGGGTTGTCGATGAGCAACTTCTACTCGGCGCAGCTTTACGACAAGGTGGCGTATCACGAGTTCGAAGGAATTACGGTGCATGAAGACGAGGGGCCGCGCCTGTTACGCAGCATCGGCAACAAGCCCGCGGTGATCCTGCGCAATCACGGGCTGCTGACGTGGGGCGATACCGTCCCGCGGGCCTTTGCTGTGTTGTGGCTGTTGCAGCGGGCTTGTGAGATCCAGCTCGCCACGCTTTCCATGGGCGAACCGCGGCTGGTGTCGGAGGCGATCCAGCGCAAGTGCACCGCGGATTCGTTGCAATTCAATGCGAAGTTCGGTGCTGGGCAGGACGTGTTCGATGCGCTGACGCGGCAAATCGATCGGATCGATCCGAGTTATCGGCGTTAGACCGCGACTCATCAGCCCCCACCCTGGCCCTCCCCCGCGCAGCGGGGGAGGAGGAAGAGATGCAAAGGCAACTAAACGAGATCGTCAAACACGGGCTGGCTGCGGCGCATGCACCGGAGCGGCCCGATTGGACCATCGATCAAGGGTGGGAGCGCTACACGCAGCAGGAGCATGGTGTCTGGAAGACGCTCTATGCGCGCCAGTCGAAATTGCTGCCAGGGCATGCCTGCGATGAGTTCGTGCAGGGAATGCAGGCATTGCCGATTGGCGCTGACGCGATTCCGGATTTCCGCCGGCTGAGCGACGTGCTGATGAAGCACACGGGGTGGCAGGTCGTCGCGGTGCCGGGTCTGGTCCCCGACGAAGTGTTCTTCGATCACCTGGCCAACCGGCGTTTTCCTGCCGGGCAATTCGTCCGCAGGGCCGACCAGCTCGATTACCTGGAAGAGCCGGACGTTTTCCACGACGTATTCGGTCACGTGCCGATGCTGCTGAACCCGGTCATCGCCGACTACATCCAGGCGTACGGCGTGGGCGGGCTGCGCGCGCAGAGGCTTGGTGTTTTGACGCATCTCGCTCGTGTCTACTGGTACACCGTGGAGTTCGGGCTGCTCGAGCAGAAAGAGGGTTTGCGCATCTATGGCTCGGGCATCGTGTCTTCCTATTCGGAAACCCGCTTCGCGCTCGAGGATGCCTCGCCCAATCGGCTGCGCTTCAATCTCGAACGCGCGATGCGCACGCGTTATCGCATCGATGATTTCCAGGAGACATACTTCGTGATCCGCAGCCTGGACGAGCTGCTGCAGCTTGCGCACATCGACTTTGCGCCACTGTATGAACGCGTGGTCAAACAATCCGAGTTCGAGCCCGGCGACGTGCTGCGCGAAGACACCGTGCTGACTCGGGGCACCGGCCGTTATCACGCCGCCAAGCGCGCCGGATAGGAGCGAACATGGAGTTCGACGATCGTGTGGTGCTCGTCACCGGCGCCGCGGGCAATTTGGGTCGTGCGGTGGCGAAAACGTTTGCCGATCGTGGCGCGCGGCTTGTGCTGCTCGGCATGCGGCGCGAGAACCTGGAGAAGGTTTTCGCTGCCGAAACAGATCGGCGTCTGTTCGCGCCGACGAATCTGCTGGAGCCAACTCAGGTCGAAGCGGCCGTCAAGCAAGCCGCGGAGCGATTCGGTCGCATCGACGTACTCGCCAACCTTGCCGGCGGGTTTCGCATGGGTACGCCGGTGCACGCGACGAGCGACACCGACTGGAATTTCATGCTCGACCTGAACGCCCGCACGCTACTCAACATGGCGCGCGCGGTCGTGCCGCGAATGCTGGACGGCGGCGGCGGCAAGATTGTCAACGTGGGAGCGTTCGCGGCGCAAAAGGGCGCGGCTCAGATGGGGGCCTATATCGCGTCAAAAAGCGCGGTGATCCGGCTTACCGAGTCAATGGCCGCTGAACTGCGCGAGAAGAACATCAACGTGAACTGCGTGCTGCCGACGATCATCGACACGCCCGAGAACCGCGCCTCGATGCCGGGCGCAGATCCGGCGCGCTGGGTTGCGCCGCAGGACTTAGCGAATGTGATTGCGTTTCTGTGTTCGGACGCGGCGCGCGCGATTCATGGCGCCGCGCTTCCCGTTACCGGGTTGAGTTGAAGATCTTTACCGGGACCAGCGCAGCGCCGGCAGGTGCAGTGCGGGGCGCGCCAAGCTGGCGCAGGCGAGCGACCATGATGAGCAGCAGCGTGCGCGGCAGCGCGAGCCAGCGTTCCACCTGCTCGCTGCGGCTCTCGCCGCGCAGGCACCATTCGCAGAAGTGCTCGCAGTTGTTGGTGGTGATGCGGTAACGGTTTTCGCCGAGCCGGGAACGGGCGCGTTCGACAATCGCGGCAGCCGAATACAGCACCGCATCGCCGATCTTGACGTGAACGGTCTGTCCATCGGCGAATTCCTCGATGGAAACCTCTTCCACCGGTCCGCGGACAAGCGAGCGGCAAAGGCCGGCGTAGTGCACCACTCGTCCGTCGCCGACGTAGATGCCGTGATGGGTGTATCCGCGCCGGGGCGTAAGCAGGTGGGCGCCGATCGGCAGATCGTCGAACCGGTGCACCACCCGGCGATCGAGCCGGGTAGGCAGGCGGCGCACGGCGTTGCGGGTAGCGCGGCCATTTACATAGGCCGTGGATCTTGCGGAAGGAGCGCGTCCGGCAACCTCTTTCCCATCGCCCTGGACGGGATCTTTGGTCGGGGAGAGGCTGCTCTGGAACATGGGAGCAGTGTGCGTTGAACCGTCAGGGGCCGGTATCAGCGTTCGCCGAAAACGCTGTAGGCGCATGCGAACCGCCCCGTGAAAGGAATTTCCTACAAGGAGACGGCACTTTCCCTGATTGCGGCGGGCGTTTGCCCGAGGGCAAGACGCAGGAACGGGCGGCAATAACGCGGCAATTCGACTACGGGCGCCTATCCACTATCCTTCGCCGCCGAAATCAACCAGGAACAAGACGATGAAGCCAATCCGGTGGCTGAACTGGCTCGTTGCAAGCGCCGCCCTGCTCGCGCCGTTTTGCGTTGCGGAGGCCGCTGCGCCGCAACTCAAGACCGGCGCGCCAGGCTACTACCGCATGATGCTGGGCGACTTCGAAATCACGGCGCTCTCCGACGGCACGGTGGACCTCGAGATGGCCACCCTCCTGACCAACACCACGGCCGCCAAAGTCAAAACCGCGCTGACGCGCTCGTTTCTGAAGGATCCGGTGGAGACGTCGGTCAACGCCTTCCTGGTGAACACCGGCGAAAAACTGATCCTGATCGACGCCGGCGCCGGGTCGCTCTTCGGCCCGACGCTGGGCAAGCTTGCGGCGAACCTGGTCGCTGCCGGTTATCAGCCCGAGCAGGTCGACGAGATCTACATCACACACATGCATCCCGATCACGTCGGAGGCTTGTCCAACGGCGACAAACTCGCCTTTCCGAACGCAATCGTGCGCGCTGACAAACGCGAGGCCGCCTACTGGCTAAGCCAGGCCAACCTCGACAAGGCTGCGGCCGACGACAAAGGCTTCTTCCGTGGCGTGCTGGCGGCCGTCAATCCGTATGTCAGCGCGGATCGGTTCAAGCCGTTCGACGGCAGCACCGTGTTGACGCCAGGTATCCGTGCCCTTGCCACACGCGGCCATACCGTGGGCCACATGGTGTACGTCGTGGAAAACAAGGGCCAGCGCCTGGTGCTGTGGGGCGACCTGATGCACGTCGCCGCCGTGCAGTTCGCCGATCCGGCGGTGACGATTCGCTTCGACGCGGACTCGAAAGCTGCAGCAGCGCAGCGGAAAAAGGAGTTCGCCGATGCGGCCAAGCGCGGCCACTGGGTCGGCGCCGCGCATCTTCCCTTCCCTGGAATCGGGCATCTTCGCTCGGAAGGACAGGGGTACGCCTTCGTGCCGGCGAACTATGCGCTGCCGCGCTAGAGCAGGTCTTTGCGTCAGCCGAACGTGAGCCTGCTGTCGCGGCCGGCTTCGATCGCGCGATAGTGCTCGTCGAAGTTGAGCATGGTAAGAAGGCTCGTGCCGCGCTCCATCCGCGCGACGACCTCGGCCTCGACCTTCTGGATCGACTCGGCGGCACCGATCAATTCGGCAAGCTGAGTTTCGCTCGCAACGACGATGCCGTCGTCATCGCCAAACAACACATCGCCCGGATTCACCGTCACGCCGCCGCACTGGATCGGCACCTGGGTTGCAAAGATGCGCCGGGTCGTACCCGAGGCGGGAAAGATCCAACGC
>DASQAE010000457.1:0-2032 GCA_035635915.1 Burkholderiaceae bacterium
GTCGAAACCGGCGAAGTGCTCGTCTTCAACGACACCAAGGTGGTCAAGGCGCGCCTGCTCGGGCGCAAGCCCAGTGGCGGCAAGGTCGAACTGCTGGTCGAACGCGTGCTCGGCGAGCGCAAAGCGCTGGCGCTCGTGCGCACGAGCCACACGCCGCGCGCCGGCGCCGAATTCGAGTTCGGCGCCGCGGGCGCGCCGACACGGGCGGTTGTGCGCGAGCGCCATGCGGACCTGTTCGAGCTCGAGTTCGACCATGACGTGGCGGCAACGTTGGAGGCACTCGGCGAAGTGCCGCTGCCGCCGTATATCCGCCATCGCGCCTCCGCCGAAGACGAAGCCCGCTATCAGACGACGTACGCACGCGCGCCTGGGGCAGTGGCTGCCCCGACGGCCGGCCTGCACTTCACCGAGGAGTTGCGGGCGCTTCTTGCCGCCCGCGGTGCGCAGCTCGTGCACGTCACCTTGCACGTGGGCGCAGGCACGTTCCAGCCGGTGCGCACGGAGCGCGTTCGCGACCACGTGATGCACCCCGAGCGCTACGAGATCAGTGCTGCCGCTGCGCGAGCGATCAATGCAGCGCTTGCCGAAGAGCGGCCGGTGACCGCTATCGGTACGACCGCGCTGCGGGCGCTCGAATCGGCCGCTCGTGATCGCAGGGTATGTGCGGGCGCCGACGAAACGCGCCTGTTCGTGACACCTGGCTTTCGCTTCCAAATCGTGCAGCGCCTGCTGACGAACTTTCACCTGCCACGCTCGACGCTGTTCATGCTGGTTGCCGCGTTTGCCGGGCTGGTGCGCATCCACACCGCATACGCGCATGCGATCGCGCAGCGCTATCGCTTCTTCAGCTACGGCGACGCGATGCTGCTGGAGCGGCAGGCTTGAGCGCTGGATTCGAACTGCTTGCGACCGACGGGGCGGCGCGCCGCGCCCGCTTGCACCTGAATCACGGCGTTGTCGAAACGCCGGTGTTCATGGCGGTCGGCACCTACGGCACCGTAAAAGCGATGACGCCGGAAGAGTTGCAGGATCTTGGCAGCCAGATCGTGCTCGGCAACACCTTTCACCTGTGGCTGCGGCCGGGCACCGACGTGATCGCGGCCCACGGTGGCCTGCACCGTTTCATGGGCTGGCAGCGGCCGCTGCTTACCGACTCGGGCGGTTTTCAAGTGTTCTCGCTGGGCGCGCTGCGCAAGATCGGCGAGGACGGCGTGCGTTTTGCGTCCCCGATCAACGGCGATCGGTTGCTGCTGACGCCCGAAGAATCGATGCGCATCCAGCACGTGCTCAACGCCGACGTCACGATGGTATTCGACGAATGCACGCCGTACCGGATCAACGATCGTCCGGCCACCGCGGGCGAGGCCGCCGAATCGATGCAACTGTCGTTGCGCTGGGCACGCCGCTCGCGCGAAGAGTTCGACCGGCTGGAGAACCGCAATGCGCTGTTCGGCATCGTGCAAGGCGGAATGTTCGAGCACCTGCGCGACGCGTCGATTGGCGGCCTGACGGACATCGGGTTTCACGGTTATGCCATCGGCGGGCTCTCGGTCGGCGAGCCGAAAGAAGAGATGCAACGCGTGCTGGCGCACGTGGCGCCGCGCTTGCCGGCGCAAACGCCGCGTTACCTGATGGGTGTCGGCACACCCGAGGATCTGCTCGACGGCATCGCCTTGGGCATCGACATGTTCGATTGCGTGCTGCCCACGCGCAACGCGCGCAACGGCTGGCTGTTCACGAGCGCAGGTGACGTCAAGATCCGCAACAGCCGGTACCTCGATGACACGCAGCCGCTGGATCCGAACTGCGCCTGTTCGACGTGCCGCGGATACACGCGCGCCTACCTGCATCATCTACAACGGGTCAACGAGATCCTCGGCGCGCGCCTGAACACCATCCACAACCTGCACTACTACCTGCAGCTCATGCAGGAACTGCGTGAAGCCATCGAGGTCGAACGGCTCGCCGACACCGCGGCCCGGCTGCTGGCGCAGCGCGGCGGAGCCCTATAGGCGTTCCAAGCGGCTATAAT
>DASQAE010000458.1:0-2151 GCA_035635915.1 Burkholderiaceae bacterium
AGACCGATTCCGGAAGCGCAACCAGGTCGACGTTGCCGGGTCGCGACATCAGGCCGAAGTAGGTCTGGTGCGCAAGTTCCAGGCTTTGTGGCCCGAACTTGTCATCCTGCGCAATGTTGCCCTGGACCAGGCGAACCGCAAGCGGCTTGCCGAACGGCTGCGTCCAGGCAATCGTCGAAAGCTGCATGCCGCCGAGCAGCAACGCCGCGATCAGCAGCGCGCCGGCGCCCGCCGCGCGTGGTGAAAAGCGAAAGCGGATTGACGCAACAAGCGCGGCCGCCAGCACGGCAGCGACGAGGGTGATTCCGTAGACGCCGACAAGCGGCGCGTAACCGGCGAGCGGCCCATCGGCGTGCGCGTAACCGCTGGCGAGCCAAGGGAATCCAGTGAACAGCACGGCTCGTAACCACTCGGTTCCCGTCCACGCAGCGGGCAGCGCAAGCAGCAGGCGCGCGTTGGGTTCAGGAACAAAACGGTGCGCCAGCCCGAGTGCGAGCGCAGGATAAAGCGCCAGAATTCCATCGAAGACCGCGGTCGCGAGCCCCGCCAGCCACGCCCACATCTGGCCGTAAACGTGGAGGCTGATGTAAACCCATGAGACCCCGGTAACGAACCAACCAAGTCCGAACGCGAATCCAAGCGCCGCGGCGCTGCGCGCGGTCGCGGCGCGCAGCGTCAGCGCGAACAGGCCGGCCAGCGCAAGAAGCTGCAGCCACCACGCGTTCCAGGGCGCGAACGAAAGCGCATGCGCGACACCCAGTACGGCTGCCTGCAAAGCGCGAGCCGTCAGCGAATCGCTGCCAAGTGTGAAGCTAAGGCGCGCCACGCCGCCTCTGCAGGACGCAAAACCGCCGCAGTCTAGCGGCGGCGTGAGGGGATGGGGCGTTGCGGCGGCTTCAGGCCGTCAAGCAGTCTGATGGCGTACTTCCGCGTCCGCAGCCGCGAATTCTTCGGCTGCCGGGCGGTGCAGGCGGGTCACCTGCAGCAACAGCGCCCGCCGCGCATCTGCGCGCAGAACTTCGAAACGCAGGTCCTCGAGTTCGATCACGTCGCCGCGTTTTGGCACGTGCCCGAGGTGCTCGGTAATAAGGCCTCCGACGGTGTTGGCTGCGGCGTCGGAAAGCCGGGTGCCGAATGCGGCATCAAATTCGGCGATTTCAGTCAGCGCTTTGACACGATAACGCCCGTCGGGCTCCGCGACGATGCGGTCGGCGCGCTCGTCATGATCGAATTCATCGTCGATGTCGCCGACGATCTGTTCCAGCACGTCTTCGATCGTGATCAGACCGGCAACGCCACCGTATTCGTCGATAACGATGGCCATGTGATTGCGATTGGCGCGGAACTCACGCAGCAGGACATTCAGCGGCTTGGTTTCCGGCACAAAAAGCGCCGGCCGCACCAGTGCACGCACATCGAAGTTCTCGTCGTGGTAGTAGCGCAGCAGGTCCTTTGCGAGCAGGACGCCCAGTACGTGATCCCGATTGCCCTCGATCACCGGAAAGCGCGAGTGAGCAGTTTCGATCACGCGCGGGATCCAGGATTTGGGCGGCTCGCTGAGATCGATCACGTCCATTTGCGAACGCGGCACCATCAGGTCGAGCGCGCGCAGTTCGGAAACCTGCAGCACGCCTTCCATCATCGAGAGCGCGTCCGCGTCGAGCAAGTTGCGCTCATGCGCGTCTTGCAGCGCGGCGAGCAACTCGGCGCGATTTTCCGGCTCGCGGAAGATGAACGCACTCAAGCGTTCAAGGACTGTTCTGTGCCTGGTTTGAGTCGAAGTGCGACTCGGAGAAGGGTCTTGCATCAGAGTCGGGTGACGCTGCTTTGCCGCCCGGCGGTTGGGGAAGACGCAGAATATCCGATGCGCACTTTGCGCACGATGTCGCTTTTGCGTATATCGGTATGCCCCTAGACAATCCGGAAGCCTGCGCTAACTTACGCATATGGGTCCGCCACGCGTAAACGGGCGAGAAGTCTCCTTTCACGCGCCTCCATTCGCTGCGCTTGGCCGAGACTCACATGATCATGGCCTTGCGCATGCAACAAGCCGTGGATCACAAGGTGCGCCAGGTGATCGCGGAAGGTTTTGCCCTGGGACCGAGCCTCCGTGCGCACGACCGGCACACAAAGCACGATGTCCGCGCGCAC
>DASQAE010000459.1:0-10912 GCA_035635915.1 Burkholderiaceae bacterium
CACGTTGCCGCACGGAGTCCGCATCGTCCGGGTGCACCAGATCGAACGCCATGCGGCCTATCAGGCTGTCCGCAGGTTGACCAAGCGTCTTCTTCACCGGCGGACTTACGTACGCAAGCGTTTCGTCGTCAGCCACGACGGCGATGAAGTCCGACGCGTTGTCCGTCATGGCGCGCCAGCGTTCTTCCGTCAAACGCAACGAGGTCAGTGCATCTTCGATCCGCTGCTTGTCCTGGCGCAACGCGGCGTCGCGTTCTGCCACGCTGACCGCCATGTTGTTGAAGGCGAGAGCAAGCCGGCCCAGTTCATCGTCGCGGCCCGCGGGCAGGCGCACGCTCAGGTCGCCACCGGCCACGCGCTCGGCCGCGCGTGTGAGTTCGCCGAGTGGTGCGGCGACCTGGCGCCGCAGGATGTATGCGAGCAGCGCCAGCAGCGCGATCAGCACGCCAAGGTGCGCGGTCGAAGCCCACAGCGCGACGCGAAATGCGTCGGCGCGCACCGCTGCGCCAGACAACATGGAAGCGACATACCAGTTCGGCCCGTCGATGCGTGCGATCGCGTAGTAAAAATCGCTGCGCGGCGCGTAGCCCGGCCTTGGCGCATCGACCGCCTCATGCGCCGCCGCTTGTATCGCATCGGGCGCGTCGCCGCCCAGGACCTGTAGCGTCGCCTTGGTCGTGCTCGGTTGTCCGTAGTCGCTTTCGCGTGTGTCGGCCAGCAGACGTCCATCGGACTTGAAGATGAGGTAACGACGATCGATTGGCGCGTTCGGTATCGCGCGCGCGAGGAATTCGTTGAACAGCAGTGTGGTCGCCACCGTTGCGATATGGCGCTCGCCCACGTGGATCGGTGTCAACACCTGGAAGATCGGCCCAAGCTGCGGACCGATGTCGTCGACCTCCGGGGTCGCAAAGCGCGAACGGTCGCCCGGTCGCGCCGGAAGATAAGCGAGGCGGCCCCATTCGTAGTCGAGTTGGCTGAAGTTTTCGGGAATGTCGAACACCCATTGTGGAAACAGGTACGGGTCGTAGCCCACGTTGCTCTCGTCCGGCACACCCATGAAAAACAGGTTGTCGTGGCGGATCGCCGCGCCCGGCCCGTAATAACGCGACAGATCCCAGAACAGAGCCAACAATCGGCGCAGTTCGTCGGTGAGCGGCGTGCGCTTCGGAACCCAGCCCGTGGGATAGGCGGTGCCATCGGCGAATTCCTCGCGATTGCGCCAGATGCCATCGGGATAAAGCATGAGGAAGGTTTCCAAACGCTTGAGGCTGGGCGCGTCCTGGTACCTCGGCCACTTTTCGACGAACGCGAGCCGCACGGTTTCATGCGTTTCCACGGTGTAGTTGAGCACGCGTTCGGCCACGCGCGCGCGTTCCGCGGCCGACGCCGAGAGGCGCAGCAGCGCCTCGCCTTCCGACTGTCGATACACCAGATAGCTGTTGATCGCGGCCGCCGCCACCAGCAGGACGGTGCCGGCCAACGCCAGGCGCAGCAGCGTCTTGCCGGTGAGCGAGCGAAAGAAGGGCCGTCGGTTCATCTTCGGCACACTCAGTGCCAGCGGGTCAGCGCATCTTCGTCGTGTAGCGGCGATCGGGCGAGTTTACCGATGGCCGTCGACGCGGCGTGGACAGCACGGCCGACAGGCGCACAGCCGCGTGTGCATGAATTTTCACTGTCGGATTTTGTGCGCCGTTTTCGCTTACTCAAAGGCAAGGGTTTTGTAGCAGTGCTCCAAGGGGCGAGAGCGAGCGCGGCGGCTGTCGCCGCGCTCGCCACCTCGCAGATCGGCCGTGCTGAGTGCTAGCGCCCGACCGAAAACAGCACTGCGTTGTTGATCGCGTAGACGGCGCCGTCAGGCCCCAGCACGGTTGGCGTGTAGGCCTCGCCGACGCCGCTCGTCAACGCGATACTCTCGACGAACTGATTGGTGGGCAGGTCCCAGCGATAAAGCCGACCGTCTTCGCTGTTGACGAGGATCGAGTTCGTCAGCGGATCAACCGCGGCGGTGTTGATGCACCACTCCTTTACGGCACCGGCGCCCCCCTCCGCGGTGGGGCCGAGTTGGGTCAGGATCTCTTTCATCACCGGGATCCCGGCGATCGTGTCGATCTGGGTCTGGTTCGGATCCAGTACCGCGATCCGATTCCTGCCATCACCGGTACCGAGGCCGGCGTAGTTGTTGTACTTGGTCCCCAGTAGATAGGTCGAAGGTCCGGCGTAACTCGGGATCATCGGTGCGGGCACGATGGAAACGGTGTCGTCCCAGCCGAATGAGCCCGGGGTTTTGCTCACGCTCAGGGTCGCGTCGAAGTGCAGCAGCCAGCCGCGATCGTTGTGCGCCGGTAAGTTGGCCTCCAGCACGCCGAAATAAACATCGCCGTCTGGCCCGATCGTCGGCGACGAGGTGGCGTTGTCGTTGACCCATGCGGCCGTGCCGCTGAGCGGATCGGTCAATGCGATCCTTGCGACCGTGGCCAGCGTGGCACTGTCGAGCGCCAGCAAAAATCCGGTCTGGCGCACGCCCGTCAAAGGCGAGGTGTTGACCGCAACGTACAAAGTGCCGCCGTCGAGTGAAAGCGCCGGTGCACAGTTGAGGGCCACTTGCGTGATCGTTGCGCTGCCCGCCGCCAGCGTTGCTCCAACCCAGGTGCCAGTGCCATCGGCCGCCAAACGCGCGATGCCGCTCATCAGGCCCGACGGATTCGCTCCCGTTGCAACAAAACCGAAGAAGAGGTTGCCGGCGGCATCCGCTGTCAGAGGGGTGCTGATGCGGATCGTGTCGTCGTAGGTCGCCGGCGCAGCCGCGTAGCTCGCGGCACCGTAGAACACCGCGGTCTGGATGGTGCCGCTGGTGTTGTCGACGTCGTCGCGGAACATCACGCGGCCACCGGAGCGCGGTGCGTACATCCGATTGCTCGCCGTGATGCACGCGCTAAAGCTGGGTACCCAGTCGTGTGCCGGCAACACATAGTCGCTATCGGCCGACCACAACAGAATGCCGTTCGAGCCCAAACGAGCTTCGAGGCGAAAGCCGCCCGTTGCACCCGTCTTCACCGGGACGATGACGGCGTTGCGCGCACTGATCACGGGTGAGCCGTAGTGAATCCACAGCGCACTGCCGGAGTACTGCGGCGCGAGATCGACCGGTGTGAACCAGCGGATCTGATTGAACGGCTGGCTGGCGATTGCGCCGAGAGCCGAATGTTGCGCATCGCGGGCGTAACCCGACCAAGCAGGCCCGAATACCGGTGGTCCCGGTGGCAAGGGTGGCGGTGGCGGAGCGGGCACGGGTGTGGGCGTGCTGCTGCCGCTGCCGCATGCGCTCAGCAATGGCAGCCCAACAGGCGCGCATAGCAGCAATTGCGCGAGCAAGCGCCGCCGCAGGTCAGGCGAGGATGGACGCATAGGGGCGATGCCCGAACGGGTCTTGGCCACGGTGCGCGATTATCAGGCTGATCGAGGGTCGCGCGATCTCGCGATCCTTAGTGCTTATGGACCAGAACTTGTGCGCCAGGTGGGTTTCAAAAGTCCGGAGCGGCCACCATTGCCTTCTCCAAGGAGATTTCATGACCCTAAAGGACAGCAAGGCCTTCAGCGGCTTTTCCGTGAACGACATTGCAAAGGCGAAGCAGTTTTACGGCAAGACACTCGGCCTCGACGTGGATGAGTCCAATGGCATGTTGACTCTGAAGATCGCGGGGAGAACCCCGATTCTCATCTACCCCAAGCAGAACCACTCGCCTGCCACGTTCACGATTCTGAACTTCCCGGTCCCCGACCTCGATGCTGCTGTCGATCGATTGACCCGCAGCGGCGTGCGCTTCGAGCGCTACGAAGGTGACATCAAGACCGACGAAAAGGGCATCGCGCGCAACGCCGGCGGGCCGCTGATCGCATGGTTCAAGGACCCGGCGGGCAACATCCTGTCGGTGCTCGAGCAGCCGTAACCAACCGCCGCACTTCGGCGCCGGTGCAGCTCACGCTGTCCCGTGCGGTTCGGTCGTGCGGCAGTGGGACTCGATGAATACCCGCTTGACGTTCGGATAGGCGGCCTTGATCTGCCGATCCAACTCTTCCGTCAGCGCCTGGGTGCGGCCGCTCGGCAGATCGCACGCCGCATCCAAGCTCACACCAGCCAGTATGTAATCCGGCCCCACGTGCATGGTGAGAACTTCGTTCACGCGTTCGATCTCCGGGTGACTCGTGGCGAGGCGTTCGATACCAGCGACAATTTCGCGGTTCGCGCTCTCGCCGATCAAAAGTCCCTTGGTTTCGCGTGCAAGCCACCAGGCGGTTACTGCGAGGATGACCCCGATCAGGATCGATGCCACGGCATCGAAGGTGGAACTGCCCATGAGGTCGCCCAGCAGCACACCGAGAAAGGCGACCACGATTCCTGCCAGCGCCGCGCTGTCCTCGAACAGCACCGCGAAGTTGGCCGGATTCTTTTCGCGCTCGACCGCGCGCACCGGTCCGTACTCGAGCAGGCGCGGACGAAACTTGCGGTAAGCCACCAGCCACGAGCCGCCTTCGAATGCGGCCGAAAAGGCCAGCACAGCGTAGGCAACCTGCGGGTCCAGCAACTTTGCTGGATGAATGAGGTGAAGCACGCCTTCGTAGAACGAGACGCCGGCGCCGGTCGAGAAGATCAGGAGCGCCACGACGAAGCTCCAGAAGTAGATCTCCTTGCCGTGCCCGAACGGATGCTCGTCATCGGGTGCCTGACGCGCACGCCGCATGCCGTACAAAAGCAGGACCTGGTTGCCGGTGTCGACGACCGAGTGCACGCCTTCGGAGAGCATCGCCGAGCTACCCGTCAGCGCCGCCGCCGTGAACTTGGCCGCCGCGATCAGTAGATTGCCGGTCAGGGCGGCATACACGACCGTCTTCGAGGCGATCGCCATCGTTTGATCCCTGGCGTCCAACTCGGCAACGCACGTGCCTGAGTGACGCGCGACCAGCGACGCGCGGCCTCTGCGCTACACGCCATACGTGCAACGTGGCACGATTGTCTTACCGGCTCGCCCGCGGGGGGACTTCGATGGAAGAGACGACGCAGGACCGTTTGGCAATTCGCGAACTGATCGAAAACTGGGTGCTGTGGCGCGACGCCGGCGATTGGGAGCGGTTTCGTACCGTCTGGTTTGACGATGGCCGCATGATGGCCACCTGGTTCCAAGGCAGCGCCGACGAGTTCATCCGCGTGACGAAGGAAGGCTGGGAGCGCGGCGTGAGCATCCTGCACTTCCTCGGCGGCAGCGCTATCGACGTGGCCGGCCGGCGTGCGATCGCTCAGACCAAGATGACGATCTCCCAGCGCGGCGACGTCGACGGCGTCTTATGCGACGTCGTCTGCACCGGTCGCTTCTACGATTTCCTGGAACAACGCGCGGATCGCTGGGGCCTGGTGCTGCGCCAGCCGATCTACGAAAAAGATCGGCTCGATCCGGTCGATCCAGCCGCACGCCTGACGCTCGAGCGCGCGTTGCTCGAACGGTTTCCGCCCGGCTACAGACACCTCGCCTACATCCAGAGCCGGATCGGCTACAAAGTGAAGCCGGACATGCCGGGACTCAAAGGTCCGGAGGTTGAGGCGCTGTACGAGCGCGGCCGCAATTGGCTGCTGGGTGCAGCGCTCACGAACTAACACTACCGCGGCGCACGCGCCGCGCTGCTCGCTGCCGATTCGTCCTCGCGCATGGCGCTGCGCAGGCGCAGGCCGGCAACCGTCGCCAACAGACCGCCGCCAAGCGCGAGCATCAACGCCGCGCCAACGTGGGTCTGCACCTCGACCAGCGAGACCAGCGCAACGATGACTGCGCTGAGACCGGTGAAGCCAAGGCGGATCCACAGGCCGAGCGTGAACAGCGTCATGCCTGCCTGCGCTGCCGGCTGGTTCGGACGTTGCGTGTCGTGAAAGTAGGTCAACTCATGCATCGGATTTCGCTTCGCAGAATGTCAGTAGTAGGGGTGCGGGGCGGCGCGATCGAGGTCGCGCATGCGTGCTTCAAGTTCGAACACGTTCTGCGACGTCGCGAGATACGTTTCGAATGCTTGTTGCCGGCGCCGGTGGAACCACGCATCGATGCGTGCGATCAGGCCGAATGTCGCTGTGAAGAGCGTGGGATTTGTGAGCATCGGATACTCCTTGCGTACGGATGCAAGATAGGAGCGGTACCGCGCGCAGTCCAATTCTGGTTTTCGATGGCGCGCATCAATTTGGCCGATGCAGAGCGAGCGCTGCGTTTGTGATCGCCACGCGCGCCAAAGTGGCGTGCGAATTGCACGTTTATCGAGCGATGAACAAGAACACCCAGCGCGACTAAGGCCGCACAGCAGGCGTCTCGATCTTCATGCCGCGCGCGCGCCACATCAGGTAGAGCTCGAGTTCGACCAGCTCCGGTGCACCGAATGGATACGGCGCGGCACGCACACCTGCAAGGCAGTTGCGCAAGCGCCGCTGCAACGAACCGACGCTTTGCCACTCGAGCCGGTAGAGCGGATAACCCGTCGGATGCGCCTGCGGAATCGGATTGCCCGCCAGCTTGCGTCCCCAGTACTGATCGTGACATTGCGCGCAGGAGATGTTGAGTTGCCCCTGGCGACGCTCGAACGTGTTGCGGCCACGGTCGAGGAAGGGTTGCAATCTTGCGTCGACGTTGATCTGGATGAGTAGCCCGCGCGACTGGCGTGCGATGTATGTCGTCAGGGCGAGCAGCTCGCGGCTTTCGAATGCGAATGGCGCGGCTTGCTGTGCATCGGTGCGACACGCGTTGATGCGCTGCTCGAGATCGAGCGGGCGTTCGAGTTTCGGGTCGAAGGACGGATAACGTGCGGCGACGCCCTTCATCGTCGTCGCGGCATCGCCGTGGCAGTGCGCGCACGAAACATCGGCGCGACCGTCCTTGCGGATCCACAGCGCTTCACCGTCGAGCAGCCAGAGTGTCGCGGGATTGGCCGCTTCGTCGTCCTGCATTGCGCGTGTTTGCGCGCTCATGAATTCGTAACCTGAGCGCCGGTCCTCCGGTGCCATCTCCGCGCCGCTGCTCGCAGGCAAAAAACCCGCGACGAGCAGAAGGACAACGCTGGCAATCACTCGACCGTGATCGAGGCGGTCTCGTTGAGCACGAAGTTGTTGTCGCCCGTCCATTTGAACTCGAGCGTGCCTGACTCAACGGCGATGGTGGTGAACGTGAAGAGCGGATTGGCGGAGATGGCTGGAAAAAGCTCGGCGCGGCAGATCTCGGTGCCGTTGTAGGTGCAGACGAACTGGGTCAGGATGTCGCGCGCGATGGATCGGCCCAGGTTGTCGTGACGAAAACCGGTCTCCATACGATGGCCGACCAGAGTGCGGATCTCGATGATCTCGCCGCGTTTTGCGCGCGGCGGAACCGTCACCACCGCGCGTGCCACTACGAAATCTCCTCGGCGCAAGCCGCGATGGTGACGATCACGTCCTGGCTCGTTTGCCAGAAGGAGCCGTCGGCGAGTTGCGCGATGGCAGTGACGGTTTGCGAGTCGGCAAGACGGATGCGGGTCGAAACACTCGCCCGGCCCGCGCGTGGCCCGAGTTGCACGCTCACGATGTTGGGCTGCGGGTTTTTTTCGTTGAAGACGTGGATCGCCTTGACGTAATCGGTCGGCGTCATCGGGCTTTCGACCGACACCGAAAGCGCGACCACGTTGCCGTTGTCGATCAGCGGCGGCAGGTCGAGTTTGACCTTGCCGCGATTGATCTGCGCGTCGCCGACCACCTTGCGGATCGCCTCTTGCATGGCAGCGGTGGTCGCGTGCGACGTATTCGGCCGGACTGTCAACACCAGTGCACCGGCGGCGAGTAGAAATTCGCGACGAGTACTCATCGGCGATCGTGTCATTCCGAATGCAATGAGGAATCTCGGTCGTTCGCGGGCCGGAGATCCTTCGCTGCGCTCAGGATAACGATGCAGTGGGTCATTTCAACGTCACCAGATACGCCACGACATCCTCGATCTGCGCGGCGGTCAGCAGCGGTTTGCCCTCGAACGCCGGCGCGACACGGGTCAGGCCATCGGTCTTGAAGTAGGGCGGCATGATCGAGGCTGGATTGACGCGGCTCGCATCGACGATGCGCAGGCGGATCTGGCCTTCGGTGAGGCGCGCAGCGGTTCCGCGCAGGTCGGGCGCAAGCGTTCCCTGCTGGCGCACTTCCGGAAACGGCCCGCTGTGGCAGAGCAGGCATAAGCCTGCGTTGCGATCGGCAACGATGCCGCGGCCGCGCGCGGCATCGCCTCTTTCACCGGTCAGTGAGGTTGGAATGGCGTCTCCGACCACCGTGAGAACGAGTGAGACTGCCAAACCAACCAACACGTCCTCCGCGCATCAGACCAGCGTGATGCCGTGATTCTTCAATGGCACCGAGCGGATGCGTTTGCCGGTGGCACGATAAAACGCGTTGAGCACCGCCGGCGCGGCAACGCAGATCGTGGGTTCGCCAACACCACCCCAGAAACCGCCAGAGGGCATGACGATCGATTCGACCTTGGGCATCTGCGCTATGCGCATGCAATCGTAGGTATTGAAGTTCTCCTGCTCGATGCGCCCGTCCTTGACCGTGCATTCCTGTTCGAACAGCGCCGACAAGCCGTAGACGAACGAGCCTGCAATCTGGCGTTCGATCTGCGCCGGATTGACGGCATAACCGGGATCGGTCGCGCAGACGATGCGATGCACCTTCACCTTGTCGCCGTCGGTCACCGAAATTTCGGCGCATGCGGCGACGTAGCTGTTGAAGGCCATCATCTGTGCCAGGCCGCGATGGATGCCTTGCGGCGCCGGTTTGCTCCAGCCGGTTTTTTCCGCCACCGCGTTCAGCACGGCAAGGTGCTTCGGCGATTTGCCCATCAGCTTGCGCCGGAACTCGAGCGCGTCCTGTCCGGCCGCTTCCGCCAGTTCGTCCATGAAACATTCGACGTAAATGGCGTTCTGGTTGATGTTCACGCCGCGCCAGAACCCGGGTGGCACGTGTGTGTTGCGCATCGCATGGTCGATCAGCAGATTCGGCACGTCGTACCCGAACGTGAACTCACCCTTCGGGTTAAGGCCCTGGAACGTAGCGGGGTCCTTGCCGTTGTCGAGTGCCTCCGGCCGCACCGACGTGAGGATCGATTGCCCGGAGATGCGCATGTGCAGCCCGGTGAGTTCGTTGTTGGAATCGAACGCACCCACCAGCTTGCATTGCGTGATCGGATGGAAGCGGCCCTGGCGCATGTCCTCTTCGCGCGTCCAGAGCAATTTCACCGGCGTGCCGGGCATCTCCTTGGCGATGCGAACCGCTTGCACCACGTAGTCCTGGAAGGCACCGCGCCGGCCGAAGCCGCCGCCGAGGTTGATCTTGTAGACCTCGCACTTATCGGGCGGCAAACCCGACGCACGCAGGACCGCGGCGAAAGAGGACTCGCCATCCTGGGTCGGCACCCAGACCTCGCACTTTTCCGGGTTGTAACGCGCGGTGGCGTTCATCGGTTCCATCGGCGCGTGATTCTGGAACGGATACGAATAAACCGCTTCCAGCTTCTTTGCCGCGCCGGCGATCGCAGCCTTCACATCGCCGTTCTGGTTGCCGATGAAGGCTTGTTCGGCGGAAAGGCCCTTGGTCAGCATTTCGGCGATCGATGCGCTGGAAACCTCGACGTTCTCGCCCGGATCCCATTCAATCGGCAACGCGTCGAGCGCGGTTTTAGCCTGCCACCACGTCTCGGCGACGACGGCAACTGCGCTGTCGCCGACCTGCATCACCCGACGCACGCCTTTCATGCCGGCGACCTTGGCATCGTCGAAACTCTTGACCTTGCCGCCGAACACGGGACACTCCTTGATCGTCGCGTTTAGCTGGCCCGGCAGCTTCAGGTCGGCGCCGTAGATCTGTTTGCCGTTGACCTTGTTCACCGTGTCGAGCCTTCTCAGCGGCTTGCCGGCGATCTTCCAGTCCTTCGGGTCCTTGAGCTTGACGTCCTTCGGCGGTTCGAGTTGCGCCGCGGCCGCGGCGACCTTGCCATAGGTCGTCTTGCGTTTCGACGGCGTGTGCGTGATCACGCTTGCAGAAGCGACACATTCCGACGCAGGTACCTTCCACTGATTTGCCGCCGCCGTGACGAGCATCTCGCGCGCTGTCGCGCCGCCCTTGCGCACGTACTCGTTCGACTCGCGAATGCCGCGGCTGCCGCCGGTGGAGAAACTTCCCCACGCGCGCTTGCGCGCAACGCTCTGGCCGGGTGTCGGGTATTCGGTGGTGACCTTGGCCCAATCGCAGTCGAGTTCTTCGGCGACCAGTTGCGCCAGGCCGGTCAATGTGCCCTGGCCCATTTCCGAGCGTGCGATGCGGATCACGACCGTATCGTCGGGTTTGATCACGACCCACGCATTGATCTCGGCCGGCGTAACCGCGGCAACCGCGGGTGTCGAGCCGAGGGGAATGCTCAGTCCGACCGCAAGACCGCCGCCGACCGCGGCACCGCCGATGACGAATTGACGTCGCGTGATTCTGGGTGTGCCTTTCATGGCCGCCTCCTTACGCTTTTGCGGCGGCGTGGATCGCTTCCCGCACCTGCTGGAAGGTTCCACAGCGGCAGATATTGGTAACGGCGGCGTCGATGTCGGCGTCGGTGGGCTTGGCCTTCTGCTTCAGCAATGCCGCCGCGGCCATGATCATTCCCGACTGGCAGTAGCCGCACTGGGGCACGTCGTGCTCGATCCAGGCTTTCTGCACCTTGTGCAAGGTGTTGCCGGAACCCAGACCTTCGATGGTGGTGACCTTCTTGCCGGCGACTGCACTCACGGGCATGACGCAGGAGCGCGTTGCGACTCCGTCGATGTGGACCGTGCAGGCACCGCACTGGGCGATGCCGCATCCGTACTTGGTGCCGGTCAG
>DASQAE010000460.1:0-2582 GCA_035635915.1 Burkholderiaceae bacterium
ATCGGGCGGCGACGCCTCCGAACTCTGGCCCGGAGTGCCGCAGGCCACGAATCCCATGCTGGCCAGCAGAGCGGATATCAGTGAAAGACGGAGCTTCATCGTCGACCTTCCGCAGCAACAAACTCAATAGCCAAGGTACGAACGCCGGATTGCCTCGTTATTGCGCAACGTTTCCGACAGGCCTTCCAGCACCACGCGCCCGGTTTCCAGCAGATACACCTCATGAGCGAGATCGAGCGCGAGCGCGGCGTTTTGCTCAACCAGCAGGATGCCGACGCCGGTCTCGGCGTTGATCGTACGCAAGATGCGAAAGATCTCGCGCACGATGAGCGGTGCGAGGCCGAGCGAAGGCTCGTCGAGCAGCAATAGCCGCGGCGACAACATCAGTGCACGCGCAATGGCGAGCATCTGCTGTTCGCCACCCGACAACGTGCCGGCGGCTTGATGCCGGCGCTCGCGCAGGGTCGGGAAATACCCGTAGACGCGGTCGGTGCCTTGTGCAAGCGACTCCTTGTTGCGCCGTGCCCAGGCGCCCACCCGTAGGTTCTCGTCGACCGTCAGTTGAGTGAAGGTGCCCCGTCCCTCGGGTGCGTGAGCGATGCCAAGGCCGGCGACGTCTTCGGTGCTGCATTGTTCGATCGGGCGGTCGTCGAAGCGGATGCTGCCCTCGGTGCGCACCAGGCGCGAGATCGCGCGCAGGATCGTTGTCTTTCCAGCGCCGTTTGCACCCAAGAGCGTCGTGATGCCGTTAGCCGCGATTGAAAAGCTGACGCCATGCAATGCCTGCGTACGCCCGTACCAGGCGCACAGATTCTCGACCTCGAGCCGGCCGCTCATTGCGCCTCCGCCGTCGATTCCGCAGTGCCGAGATACGCGCGCACCACTTCGCGGTCGCGCTGCACGTCGGCCGGTGCGCCCTGCGCGATGCGGCGGCCGAAATCAAGCACGACGACCGTGTCCGACACCTGCATCACCAGTCCCATGTGATGCTCGACGAGCAGGATTGTGAGCTGGCGTTCATCACGCAGCTTTCGGATCAATGTGGCGAGTTCGCGCACCTCTTCGTGATTGAGCCCGCCGGCTGGTTCATCGAGCAGCAGCAGGCTTGGCTCGCTTGCAAGCGCGCGCGCGAGTTCCAGCCGCTTGAGCATCACGAAAGGAAGATCCGCTGCCGGGCGATCAGCCAAGGCGGCGAGCCCGAGAAAATCCAGCAGATCCATTGCCGCGCGAAGACTGGCTGCGTTCTCGCGTTCGACCCAGCTCAGACGCAGCGCGCTACTGACGAACCCGGCGCGAGTGCGTGGCTGCATGCCCACCATGACGTTCTGCACGACGCTCATGCGCGGAAACAGAGCGAGGTTTTGAAAGGTGCGTCCGATGCCGAGCCCGGCGATACGGTGCGGGCCCAAGGGCAGGAGCCGGGTGCTGTTGAAGGTGATGTCGCCGCTGATTGGTGTGTAGAGGCGGCTCAGGCAATTGAACAAAGTGGTCTTGCCGGCGCCGTTGGGTCCGATCAAACCGACGATCTGGCGGGCCTCGACGTCGAACGAAACGCCATCCAGCGCGACGACACCGCCGAACCGGACACTTAGGTTGTTGACGCTGAGTATCGGCACGGCGCGGTTATGGCGCCCCACACGCGCCTCGCGGGCACTGTACTGAATCGGTCCAGCGCAGGCAATGCAATGCGCGCCCGCGCTGCAGCGCGACGCAGCCGGGCCTGGATGCCATCATCGCGCTCACGGCCGAAGGAGGCGCCATGATCCGCACGACGATGCAGCAGGTCCCACTGTCGCTTAACCATCTGCTCGAGCGTGCTGGACGCCTGTTCCCGCAGGTGGAAATCGTGAGCCGATTGCCGGACAAGTCCCTGGTGCGGCACACGTTTGCCGACTTTGCCGTTCGCGCGCGCCAACTGGCCTCGGCGCTGGTCGCAGCCGGCGTACGCAAAGGCGATCGAATCGCAACACTTTGCTGGAACCACTACGCGCACCTCGAATCCTATTTCGGGATTCCGGCAGCGGGTGCGGTGATGCACACGCTCAATCTACGTCTTGTGCCGGAGGAGATCTCCTGGATCGCAGCGCACGCGCAGGACCGCTTTTTGATCGTCGACGACGTGTTGCTGCCGCTCGCCGAAAAGCTGACGCACCGCTTCGAGCGGATCATCGTGGTGCCGACCACGCGCGCGACGGTCGGATCGCATTACACCGATTACGAGCAATTGCTCGCAAGCGCCCCGCGCGATTTCGTCATTGCCCCGCACGACGAGACCGATCCGGTGTCGATGTGCTACACGTCCGGGACCACCGGGCGTCCCAAGGGCGTCGTCTACTCGCACCGTTCGACCATCCTGCACACGCTGGTCGCCAACCAGCCCGACAACTGGGGCCTGGCCGCGGGCGACAGCGTGCTCGCCGCGACACCGATGTTTCACGCCAACTGCTGGGGCGTGCCGTACGGCTGCGCGATGATGGGAATCAAGATGATTTTTCCCGGTCCGCACCTGCACCCGGGAGATCTGCTCGACTTGTTTGCCGCCGAACAACCGACGTACGCGCTCGGTGTCCCGACGATCTGGT
>DASQAE010000461.1:0-5530 GCA_035635915.1 Burkholderiaceae bacterium
GCTCGCCGCCCTCGCGTCGTTCCGCGCGCGGCACCTCGGCCAAACCCGGCAACGCGGGCGGATGCGCGAGCAGATCGGCGGTTTCTTCGGTGGCGTGAGCGCTCAGCAGCTTGCGCAACGCTGGTGCCAGCTCGGGATGGGTCGCAGCGATGCGATCGAACCAGGCGGGCCGCTGGGCAGGCTCGAAGTCAAGCGCCTCGTCGAGCAGGCTCGAGAGGGTGCGCCAGGTTGCGGCCGAGACGTCCATGGTCGTGGGTTGCTACGAACGTACGGGTAATCGCCGTCGAACCGGCCAACGCAGACTGTAGTTCAAATGGGCTGTAACCCGCATGTCTATTGGCCCGGTGCTACGATCGTTTGCGTTTTGCCCGTCAAGCGAGTGAGTAGAAATGCCGCGCGATTCCCAGGATTCTTCCACGCATGTCGTGCGCGCGGCGTGCCCGCACGATTGCCCCGACACCTGCGCGATGCTGGTTACGGTGCGCAACGAAGGCGAACGCAAAGTTGCGATCAAGATCGCCGGCGACCCGGAACATCCCACCACACGCGGCACGCTCTGCACCAAGGTCAGTCGTTACCTCGAGCGCACGTATCACCCGCAACGCCTACTGCATCCGCTGCGGCGGGTCGGCAGGAAGGGGGAAGGGCGTTTCGAACGGGTGAGTTGGCAGGTCGCGCTCGCCGACATCGGCGCAAGGTTGCAGGCAATCGCCGCCGTTGATGCGCAGCGCATCGTTCCGTATTCGTATGCGGGCACGATGGGCGTGGTGCAGGGCGAGTCGATGGCGGCGCGTTTCTTCAACAAACTCGGCGCGAGTTTTCTTGATCGCACCATCTGCTCGCAGGCCGGCGTCGAGGCGCTCGCATACACGATCGGCCTCAAGACAGGCCCGGCGATGGAAGCGTTCGCCGACAGCCGGCTCATCATCTTCTGGGGCGCGAATGCCATCGCGTCCAATCTGCACCTGTGGTCGTTCGCGCAGGAGGCGAAGCGCAAGGGCGCCAAGCTGATTGCGATCGACCCTTATCGTTCGCTGACCGCGGAAAAGTGCCATCAGCACATCGCACTGCTGCCGGGCACCGACGCAGCGCTGGCGCTCGGGCTGATGCACGTGCTGATCCGCGAGGACTGGCTCGATCGCGACTACATCGAGCGGTACACGCTCGGCTTCGACGCGCTGGCGGCACGGGCGCGCGAGTTCGATCCGCAACGCGTCGCAGCGATCTGCGGCATCGAGGCGGCAACGGTCGAAGCGTTGGCGCGCGACTACTGGGAGTTGCGGCCCGCCGCGATCCGCCTGAACTACGGCATGCAACGCGCACGCGGCGGCGGCAATGCGGTGCGTGCGATTGTTTCGCTGCCCGCGTTGACGGGTCATTGGCGCGATCCTGCCGGCGGCGCGTTGCTGTCTTCGAGCGGCATGTTTGCGAAGGACAACAACGCGCTCCAGCACCCGGAGCTGTTGGCTGGACGCAAGCCGCGCACGATCAACATGAGCACGATCGGCGATGCGCTGCTGCAGGCGCAGCCGCCGATCGACGCGCTGATCGTCTACAACAGCAACCCGGTGGCGGTGGCGCCGGATTCGCGCAAAGTCGCGCAAGGTTTTGCGCGCGAGGATCTTTTTACGGTCGTGCTGGAACATTTCCAGACCGACACTGCCGACTACGCTGACTACGTGCTGCCGGCAACAACGCAACTCGAACACGTGGACGTGCACGGCACCTACGGCCACCTTTTTGTGGTTGCCAACCAGGCGGCGATCGAGCCGCTCGGCGAAGCGCAGCCGAATACCGAAATCTTCCGCCGCCTTGCAGCGAGCATGGGTTTCACCGAGCCGTGTTTTGCCGAAAGCGACGATGAGATCGCTGCGCAAGCATTTGCCAAGCGCGGTGTCACAGCGAGTTACGACTGGGAACGGGTCAAGCAAAAGGGCTGGCAGCGCCTCGATGTACCGGCGCGTTATGCGCCGTTTGCCGAGGGCGGTTTCACCACACCGTCCGGAAAGTGCGAGTTTTATTCCGCGCAGCTGGAGCGACTTGGCGTGGATCCGCTGCCTGCCTACGTCGCACCCTACGAGAGTCCAACCAGCAACAGCGAACTGGCGCGCCGCTATCCGCTGGCGATGATTTCGCCGCCGGCGCGCAATTTCCTCAATTCATCGTTCGTGAACGTGCAAAGCCTGCGCGACACCGAGGGCGAGCCCGCGCTCGAGATCCATCCCACCGACGCCACGCCGCGCGCGATCGCCGATGGAGATGACGTGCGCGTGTTCAACGATCGCGGTGTGCTCGATCTCGTTGCGCGCGTCACGGATCGGGCACGGCCCGGCGTCGTGGTCGGCCTGTCCATCTGGTGGAAGAAGTTTGCGCGCGATGGCAAGAACGCCAACGAGCTGACGAGTCAACAACTGACCGATATCGGCCGCGGTCCTACCTTTTACGACTGCCTGGTGCAGGTCGAACGCAAGCAGTAGGCAGGGCCGCGCGACCCAAGACTGCGGTTGCTTACGCGCTGGTGCGAATCAACTGCCCTGGCCGGCTGGCGGTCGTACCGCTTGTGCGCTCGGGCTGCTGACGGGTTTCCCCTTGGTTTTGCACCGGCTTCGGGGCCAGCATCCAGAGGCGGCTGGTGATCGGCGCGATACGAGCTTGCAGTTCCTGATCCATGGCGTCCTCGCGAGGTGCGTTGTAGGAGATGCGCCTACTTTAGTTGTAGGGCAATTTCCTAATCCGTCGAAAAGACCGGAAACACCTGCCCGTTTCAAAGCCGCGAGCGCGCGATCGCGGCGATTGGGAATCGATCCCCCTGACGCCGACGCCCACAATGCGAGACGGAGAGTTGGCAACAATGGCAGTGCATCGAAGGGCGCGGCAGACATGGCCGTAGAAAGGCAGCCTGCGCGCAATGAGCCCGCAGCGGCTTTTGCTGCTGCACGCTCGATCGGTGCGGCCTTCGATGTCTGGGTTTCCGCCTGGCAGTCGCCCGCCGCGATCATTCGCAGGTCTGAAACCAGGCTACGTTCGCTGCTGGATTTCGCGCGCGCTCACGCGCCGCTCTACCAGCGCCTGTATCGCTCGATCCCAGCGCACACAACACCACGCCTTGTGGACCTTCCCGTGGTCAACAAGCGCATGTTGATGGCCGATCTTGCGGCGACGTTCACCGACCGCGACCTGTCCTATGGAGAGATCGAGCGGTTCCTCGCCGGTGGTCCCATCGGCGGATTGTTGCGTGGTCGTTACGCGGTCTGGACCAGCTCCGGAACCACCGGTACGCCTGGAATTTTTCTCCATGATCGCGATGCGCTCGCGCTCTACGATGCGCTGGAGATGTTCCGCTTTCGCGGGCCTGCCGCGCCCGTCGAGATGGCGGCACGCCTGTTGGCAGGCGAACGGTTTGCGATGGTCGCGGCGACCGGCGGGCACTTCGCAGGTGCGGCGATGGTCGAGCGCATGCGCCGGGCTTATCCATGGCTGGCTTCCAACCTGCGCGTGTTTTCGCTCCTGCAGCCGTTGGCGGAACTGGTAGAGGAATTGAACACATTCCGTCCGACGTTGCTGGCAACGTATCCAACCGCGGCCGATCTGCTCGCCGGCGAAAAGGCGGCCGGACGATTGTCGATTGCACCGAGTGAGGTCTGGACCGGAGGCGAGTGCCTCGTGCCTGCAACGCGCGCTCGGTTGAAACAGGTATTCGGCTGCCGCGTGCGCAACAGTTACGGCTCGTCGGAGTTCCTCTCGATCGCCGCCGAATGCAGTCACGGCGCCCTGCACGCCAATGCCGACTGGGTCATTCTCGAGCCGGTCGACGCCAACTACCACGTCCTCGATCCGGGCGAAACGTCGGCGAGTGTCCTGCTCACCAATCTTGCCAACGGCATTCAGCCGCTCATTCGCTACGACCTGGGCGATTCGATCACGGTACTGCCCGCGCCTTGCGAATGCGGCAATCCGCTACCAGCAATGCGTGTCGAGGGCCGTCACGACGATGCGGTGGCGCTGGAATCCGCCGATGGGCGGTCGGTCACCTTGCTGCCGCTCGTACTCGAGACCGTGCTGGAAGAAGATGCTCACGTACACGACTTCCAGCTCATACAGCGTGGGTCGGATCGATTGGTTTTAAGGTTGGGCCGTGAGCCAGAAGGAGCGGCGCCACGCGCCTGTGCGGTGCTGAGGGACTATCTGCACACCAACGGGCTGGCCAACACACGCCTCGAACTTGCCGCTGAACCGCCGCAGCGCGAGGCGGCAAGCGGCAAGTTGCGCCGCGTCATCTGCGCCGCGCATCACTGAAGTCGAGGTCGTCGGCCGGGCCGATCGGGCACAATCGGCGCCGTGGTCCAAGGGTCGACCCAACACTTCTCCTCGGTTCTGCGGATAGTGCGACGGCGCTGGATCCTGGCCGTGGTGCTGCTTGCGCTGGTTATCGCCTGCGCCAGCTGTTCGACGGTCGGCTATTACGCCCAGGCGGTGCACGGACATTTCTCGCTGCTCGCCGCGGCGAAGCCGATTCCGCTCTGGCTGGAAGATCCGGCCGCACCGGATGACCTGAAGCGGCGCCTGCAGCGTGCGCAGAAAATGCGCGCGTTCGCGTCGCATGACCTCGGTCTTCCCGACAATCGCAGCTACACGGCCTATGCCGATCTCAAACGTCCGGCCGCGGTGTGGAACGTATTTGCGGCACCGGAACTTTCGTTGAAGCTCAAGAACTGGTGTTACCCGATGTTCGGCTGCGCCGGATATCGCGGCTACTTCCACCTCGAGAGCGCCGAAGAACTCGCCGATGCGCTGCGCATGGAAGGATTCGAGGTCAACGTCGCACCCGTGCCGGCCTATTCGACGCTCGGCTGGTTCGACGATCCGCTGCTCAATACGTTCATCAATCAGGGCGAGGGCGAGTTGGCGCGGCTCATCTTTCACGAGCTGGCGCACCAGATCGTCTACGTCAAGGACGACACCGCATTCAACGAGAGTTTTGCCACCACGGTCGAGCGGGTCGGGGTGCGACGCTGGCTCGCGGCCGAGAGCGACGCCACGACGCGCGCGAACTACGCCCAGCAGGAGCAGCGGCGCGCGGATTTCCTGGCGCTGCTGCGCGAGTTTCGCGACCTGCTGGCCGAGAACTACGCGCGCGAAACCAGTGTTGACGACAAACGCGCGCGCAAGAGAGAGATCTTCGCTGCTCTGCAGGCGGCATATGCAAACCTGAGGAACGAGCGCTGGGGCGGATGGAGCGGCTACGACCGGTACTTCGCGCAATCGCTGAACAACGCTCACCTGGCTGCAATCGGCGCCTACAACGACCTGGTTCCCAACTTCGAAGCGTTGTTGCGGGCCGAGGGTGATGACCTGCCGCGCTTTTACGTGCGCGTCAAGAAACTGGCGCAGGAAGACAAGGAGCAGCGCATCAAGGCGCTGCAAGAGGCGCTTGCGACCCCGTGATTCGGGGTTACGAGCGGGAAAGCCCGAGGGTGGCGCAACCGGGCGCCGGCAGGCACCGGCGGCTATGATTGATTCGATTGCACCG